>JACTVF010000239.1 GCA_019695435.1 Methanoregulaceae archaeon
CCGAGCACCGAGACAAGGTAGAGGTACCCGCGTGCCCGGTGCACGATTGCGTCCATGCGCTCATCGGACGTGGTCTGCGTGATTAGGAAGATCGGGTCGATCTTGTATTTTTGTGCAATCTCAACCACT
Organism: Methanoregulaceae archaeon; assembly: GCA_019695435.1. GTDB lineage: Archaea > Halobacteriota > Methanomicrobia > Methanomicrobiales > Methanospirillaceae > Methanoregula. Next base: position 130 of record JACTVF010000239.1, read on the forward strand.
TCCTTCGATTCCTCAACCGGCATATCGGCCACGAGAATGCCGTCAACGCCGGCCTCGTGTGCCTCACGGTAGAATCGTTCGATCCCCCTCCGGTAGATCGTATTGTAATACGTGAGGAAGACGATCGGCACTGCCGAATACGCCCGGACTTCCCGGACAATTTCGAAGATCGTATCGGGCGTGGTGCCAGCCGCGAGTGCCCTGTCGTCCGCCCTCTGAATGGTCGGGCCGTCCGCGACCGGATCTGAGAACGGTATACCGAACTCAAGGATATCGGTCCCGCCATCAATGAGCGCCTTTGCGATCCGGATCGATGTTTCCTTATCCGGATCACCTGCTACGGCAAAACCGATAAACGCGGTCGTGCCTTTTTTCCGGAACACTGCATCGATGCGTCCCATCATGCCGCCTCCAGAGCGATTCCTGCAACATCCTTGTCGCCCCGGCCCGACAGGTTGATGATTACCACATCTCCCTTGTCGAACCGGTCGGCGTTTTTGATTACGTAGGCGACGGCGTGGGCGGATTCAAGCGCCGGGATGATCCCCTCGGTCTTCGATAGGTACCGGAACGCGTCCAGCACGTCGCGATCCTGTACCGCATGGTAGGAAACCCGGTGCGTGTCCTTGAGCATCGAATGTTCGGGACCGACTCCCGGGTAATCGAGACCGGCCGCAACGCTGTGCGTGGGGAGCACCTGCCCGTCCTTATCCTGTAACAGGTACGAGAGCGTACCGTGCAGCACGCCCGGATCCCCGGCACAGAGCGTCGCGGAGTGTTCGCCCGTTTCGATGCCCTTTCCCGCAGCTTCGACACCGATCAGGTCAACGTCATCGGCAAGGAACGGATGGAATATCCCGATCGCGTTCGATCCGCCGCCAACACAGGCAACGATGGCGTCAGGCGTCTTTCCCTCCTTTTTCAGGATCTGCTCCCGCGCCTCGCGCCCGATCACGGACTGGAAATCCCGGACGATGGTGGGGAACGGGTGAGGCCCGACGACCGATCCGATCAGGTAATGCGTGTCCCTGACGCGTGCTACCCAGTCGCGGAGCGCTTCGTTGGTGGCATCCTTGAGTGTCTGTGTCCCGGATGTTACCGGGTGCACGGTTGCGCCCATCAGTTCCATGCGGAACACGTTGAGTGCCTGGCGCTTTGTATCGATTTTGCCCATGAAGACCTCGACCTTAAAGCCGAGTGCCGCCCCGACAATTGCGGTCGCTACCCCGTGCTGGCCCGCGCCGGTCTCGGCGATCAGCCGTTTTTTGCCCATGCGTTTTGCCAGGAGCGCCTGCCCGAGCGTGTTGTTGAGCTTGTGCGACCCGCCGTGCACGAGGTCCTCGCGCTTCAGGTAAACTCTGAAGCCGAGGTGCCGTGACATATTTTCACAGAACGTGAGCGGCGTCGGGCGTCCCGCATATTCTGACTGGTACGCGGCAAGTTCCCGTTCGAATAACGGGTCGTGCGCCGCGTGCGTATAGGCGTCTTCGAGTTCGATCAATGCGTTCATCAGGGTTTCGGGCACGTACTGTCCCCCGTACTTCCCGAACCGTCCTTTATTTCCCATCTTATACCTCCTGTGCTGCAGCAATGAATGCCGCTATTTTTTTGTGATCTTTTATTCCGGGACGCTCTTCAACGCCGCTTGCGACATCGACCGCGTACGGGTGGATCCTCCGGATCGCGTCCCCGACATTCTCTGGGGTTAGTCCCCCGGCAAGGATAACCGGGATGGTTGAGTGCTCCACCGCATCGAGGGCATACGATGGATCATATTTCTTTCCCTTTCCATGGCTGTCATCGATAATAATCGCATCACAGTCTTCCGGCAGCGGGTCGCCCCTTCCGATCACCCGGATTACCTGCACACCCGGATCTTTTTCGAATTTGAACGGGTGCGAGATCTGGATAGCTCTGGGATGAAGGGCAATCATATGAGCAAGTTCCTGTTCGGATTTGGTATGGCTTACTGCAACGGTCGCCGTAAATGGCCCGACCGCGTCAAATATTGCCTGTGCCCGGTCCAGAGGTACGGCTCGGCGCGATACGCCCCCGGAAAAGACAACAACGCCAATCGCATCGGCCCCGGCTTTTTCGGCAAACCGTGCATCCTCTATACGGGTGATCCCGCAGATTTTCACGCGCATACGAACTCCTCCAGTTTTTTCCCGGGTGCCTGGTGTGCCATGAGGGACGAACCGATCAGGAACGCATCGCAGTACGGGCGCATCTCCCGCACATCGTCCGCGGATCGCATCCCGCTCTCCGAGATGATGATCCGGTGGTCTGCCCGAACTTTTTTCGAGAGGATCCGGGTGGTTGACCGGTCGATGCTCATCGTTGAAAGGTTGCGGTTGTTGATCCCGATCAGGCGCGCCCGTGTGGCAAGGGCGCAATCGACTTCCCCTGCGTTATGCACTTCCACGAGCGGTTCGAGGCCGGCCCCGTACGCGGCATCGACAAACTCGGGGATTCGGTCACCAAGGACGGCCGCAATGAGGAGCACCGCATCCGCCCCGAGCGCCCGGGTTTCATCGATCTGGCGCATGTCAACGACAAAATCCTTTCGCAGGACCGGCACGCTGACGGCCGCCTTGACCCGCGCGATATCCGCACCAGAGCCGCCAAAGAAGTACGGCTCGGTGAGCACGGAGAGCCCGACGCAACCGCCATCAACGAGAACACCGGCCATCATCGCCATGTCCACGTTGCGCCGTATGACGCCTCCTGACGGGGATGCGCATTTGATCTCGGCGATCACCGGGTTCTTTTGCTGCGCCGAACAGATCGCGTCCGTAAGGCTCGCATGCGTGCAGCCCATCTGCTCCGGGAACGTCGCGGGCAGTCTCTCCACCCTCTTTTGGGTGCGCCTGACGATCTCGTCAAGGATCATGCCGCACCCTGCGTCGCACAGATAAGTGCATCCAGTTTTTCCTGTGCTTTCCCGGAATCAATGGATGTAGCGGCGAGTCGCATCCCCTCTGCGAGTGTTCCGGCCCGACCGCCCACGCAGATTGCGGCTCCCGCATTCATGAGAACGATATCGCGTGCGGCCCCCTTTTTCCCGGCAAGGATGTCGCGGAGGATGCATGCGTTCTCCTCCGGGCTTCCACCGGAAAGATCGGCCGGTGCGACCCGTGCAAGCCCGAACATTTCCGGCGAAATGGTATATTCCTGAATTCGATTTCCGGCAAGTTCGGTCACAATTGTCTCGCCGGTGGTCGTGATCTCGTCAAGCCCGCTGCCATACACGACCATCGCCCGGGAAACGCCGAGAATCCGCAGTACTTCTGCGACCGTTCCTGTGAGATTTTCAGCGTAGACCCCGAGCACCTGTGCCTCCGCCCCTGCCGGGTTTGCAAGCGGGCCAAGAAGGTTGAAGACCGTCCGGCACCCGAGGTCCTGCCGTGCTGCCATCACGTGCTTCATCGCCGGGTGGTGGCTCGGTGCAAAGAGGAATGCAATCCCGATCTCCTGCACGATTTTTACCTGCACGGCCGGGTCGACGGCAATTGTGACACCAAGTGCCGCGAGCACATCGGCCGATCCACACCGGCTGCTCACGCCCCGGTTGCCGTGCTTGACCACCGGGACGCCGGCTCCTGCCGCAACAAATGCGGCAGCGGTACTGATGTTAAAGGTCTGTGCGCCATCGCCCCCGGTGCCGCAGGTATCGACCAGTGTTCCGGGAACCTGTGGCCTGATGTTGACCGCATGGTCCCGCATCACCCGGGCAAATGCTGCGATCTCCTCCGGGGTCTCACCTTTTATGCGCAGGGCGGTCAAAAAACCGCCGATCTGCGCCGCTGTCGCCTGACCGTCCATGATTGTATTCATAACCGCAACTGCTTCCGTTGGCGCGAGATCACGCATCTCCACCACGTGTGCGATAGCGTCTTTCATGGTCATGCGCCCACCCGCCGCGGCCCGAACAGGAAGTTTTTCATAAGCGCGTCGCCGTCATGAGAGAGGATGCTCTCCGGGTGGAACTGCACGCCTTCAATGGGATAGTTCGTGTGCCGGACGCCCATAATAAAACCGTCGTCAAGGCTCTCGGCCACAACGGATAGGTCCTGTGGCAGCGAGTCCCGTTCTGCCACAAGTGAATGGTAGCGGGTGGCGGTAAATGGGGAGGGCAGGCCTTCGTACACGCCCTTCCCGTCACTCTTGATCTCCGAAGTCTTGCCATGCATGAGATGGCCGGATCGTACGACCCGGCCGCCAAACGCAGTGCAGATGGCCTGGTGGCCGAGGCAGACACCGAGCGTCGGGATTGTTTTGCTCATGGTGTCAAGGACTTCGAGGCAGACACCGGAATCGTCCGGGGTGCCAGGCCCGGGCG
>JACTVF010000240.1 GCA_019695435.1 Methanoregulaceae archaeon
AAGTCAGAAGAGGCAGTCTGATCTATACCGATCGATTCAGAAGGTATAACGGGCTGGTCTCATACGGATTCAAACACAGACGTATTGATCATGGTAAACGGTTCGCTAATGGTAAAGTCTACATCAATGGTATCGAAGGATTCTGGTCTTTTGCTAAAGAACGATTCATGAAATATCATGGAGTCGATCCCATGAAATTCCATCTTTACCTCAAAGAACCGGAGTTCAGATATAATCACCGCAACCAGGATTTATTTAATAATCTGCTCCAGGTATTAGTTGGTTATAGCTCCGTGGCTTGTACTGAGTAATCACCAAAAATTAAATAAAAATATGGGAGATTTCACGCACTGGTACGCGTGGTCGCCGTTTTACCTGTTCAGTCCTTTTTCAACCCGGTTCCCGGGTTCTGCGTCCGCCTTCCTTGAGGTTCTCCCTCATTAAAAGACGTTTATGTTACGATCTGGCGAGATCGAAGCGATCAAGGTTCATCACCTTGGTCCAGGCTGCGACAAAGTCCTGGACAAACTTCTCCTGCCCGTCCGCGCTTGCGTAGACCTCAGCGAGGGCCCGGAGCTGGGCGTTCGAACCGAAGATGAGATCGACACGCGTACCGGTCCACCTGGCTTCGCCAGTCTTGCGATCGCGCCCTTCAAATACGTCCCCGGCGTCCGATACCGGCTTCCACTCCGTGCGCATGTCGAGCAGTTTTGTAAAGAAGTCGTTGGTGAGCACCTCATAACGCTTCGTGAATATCCCGTGCTGCGTCTGCCCGAAGTTGGTGTTTAAGACACGCATGCCGCCAACAAGAACGGTCATCTCCGGTGCGGAGAGTGTCAGCAGCTGCGCCTTGTCGACCAGCAGCTCCTCGGCCGGTACGGCGTACCGGGCCTTGAGGTAGTTGCGGAAACCATCGGCTTTCGGCTCGAGCACGGCAAAGGATGCCGCATCGGTCTGCTCCTGCAGGGCGTCCATGCGTCCCGGCGTGAAGGGAACCGTCACGTCGTTACTGGCATTTTTTGCAGCCTGCTCGACGCCGGCGCAGCCGGCCAGAACGATCAGGTCAGCAAGCGAGACCTTCTTACCGACGGAGGCGGCGTTGTTGAACGCACTCTGGATCCCCTCCAGCGTTGTGAGCACCTTTGAGAGCCGGGCCGGCTGGTTGACTTCCCAGTCCTTCTGCGGCGCTAGGCGGATGCGGGCACCGTTGGCACCGCCGCGCTTGTCGGAGCCACGGAAGGTGGAGGCTGACGCCCATGCGGTCGAGACCAGCTCCGATACTGAGAGGCCGGATGCCAGGATTTTCTTCTTGAGGGAGGAGATATCCTTGGCATCGATCAGTTTGTGATTGACCGCGGGGATGGGGTCCTGCCAGATGAGTTCTTCTTCTGGTACCTCCGGGCCGAGATAGCGTGAGCGCGGGCCCATGTCGCGGTGGGTCAGCTTGAACCATGCCCGGGCAAATGCATCGGCAAGCTGATCCGGGTTCTCATAGAAGCGCCTCGAGATCTTTTCGTAGACAGGGTCGAACCGCAAGGCAAGGTCAGTGGTCAGCATGCCTGGGGCGCGACGCTTTGACGGGTCGTGCGGATCGGGCACGGTACCGGCGCCTGCGCCACCCTTCGGCTTCCACTGGTAGGCACCGGCCGGGCTCTTCTCCAGTTCCCATTCAAAGCTGAACAAGATCCGGAAAAAGTTGTTGCTCCACTGCGTGGGCGTGTTGGTCCAGATAATTTCCTCACCGTCGGTAATCGTGTCATTGCCTTTGCCCGTGCCAAAACTACTCTTCCAGCCCAGGCCCTGTTCCTCAATCGGTGCTGCTTCTGGCTCTGGTCCCACATGCTTTTTGTCACCTGCGCCGTGGGTCTTGCCGAAGGCGTGACCGCCCGCGATGAGGGCCACCGTCTCCTCGTCGTTCATCGCCATGCGCGCGAAGATCTCGCGAATATCCCGCGCCGCAGCGATAGGGTCCGGGTTGCCGTTCGGGCCTTGCGGGTTTACATAGATCAGGCCCATTTGGACCGCTGCGAGGGGATTCTCGAGATTCCGGTCTCCGGAGTAGCGCTTGTCGTCCAGCCACTTGTTCTCGGAGCCCCAGTAAACGTCCTCCTGCGGCTCCCAGACATCCTCGCGCCCACCGCCAAAGCCGAACGTCTTGAATCCCATCGATTCCAGGGCGCAGTTGCCGGCAAGGATCATGAGGTCTGCCCAGGAGATCTTCCTGCCGTACTTCTGCTTGATTGGCCAGAGCAGCCGGCGCGCCTTGTCGAGGTTCGTATTGTCGGGCCAACTGTTGAGGGGTGCAAAGCGCTGGCTGCCGTGGCCTGCGCCGCCGCGGCCGTCGCCAATGCGGTAGGTGCCGGCGCTGTGCCACGCCATACGGATGAACAATGGGCCGTAGTGACCGAAGTCCGCCGGCCACCAGTCCTTCGAATCGGTCATCAGCGCCCGCAGGTCCTTCTTCACGGCCGCCAGGTCAAGGCTCTTGAACTCTTCGGCGTAGTTGAAACCTTTACCCATGGGGTTGGACAAGGGCGAGTGCTGGGAAAGAACCTTCAGGTTCAACTGGTTCGGCCACCAGTCCCGGTTCGATATGCCTCTGCTGGGAGCGTGTTTATCTGCTCCCCCCGTTTCCGGATACTTGCTGTCGTCATTCATAACGTCATCTCCTTTTTTCGATCAGGTAGACATCCTGCAGAAGGACCGGGCCATGCTACCCTGCCGTGAGGGAGTTCTGGTTATCAGAAACCGGAACGCCCGGGTCCGGTGTAAGGGTTTTTGGCCAAAATCTGTCACAAGGCAGACATTATGGGGAGGGGGTAATAAATATTTGGTTTGAGGAATGCTGGTATTTTTTTTAGCCCGGATGCCATTTTCACGAAAAAAATATCGATTGTTCCCATTATGCAAGCAGTTATTCTGTCAGGCAATTCACTGCAGCACTTTTCCTCATTACTGCGATGGCTGTTCGCGATCCACCGGCTTTTTCTGTTCTTTTACCAACGTTTCTGCAAGCGCTATCGTACCGGTCACTGCTCCAAGATTCATTGATTCCAGAGCGGTAGACGGTACAAGGACGATGGTAGCATTTCCTGTCTTGAGCCCTTCATACAGCATGTTCATTGCTCTCAGGTGAAGCGCGGTAGGGTTGTTCTCGTAACTTTTTGCAGCCTGCTCGAACTTCTCGGCGATCTGTCGCTCAGAATCCCCGAGGATAACACGGGCCTGCCGCTCGCGTTCTGCCTGTGCCTGCATGGACATTGCATCCTGGAGTGCGCCGGGGATTACGACGTCGCGTATCTCCACGGAAAGGATCTTTATGCCCCACCCGCTTACCCGGTTGCCGATCAGCCTCTGGAGCTCGGCATCAGTCGCTTCTCTTCCAGTAAGCATATCTGAAAGGAAAGTTTTGCCAATAACGTCCCTAAGCGCCGTCTGTGATGCAAGAGAGATAGCTTCACGGTATTCCTTGACTTCAAGCGCGGCTTTTTCGACATCAACAACCTGCCAGAACAATACGGCATCGACATTAACCGGAACGGTATCTTTCGTCAGGGTCTGCTCGGCATTGAACGATGTGGTGATAACCCGGAGATCGATCCAGTACGCGACACGACTCAGGAACGGCACGATGAGAAATATTCCCGGCCCTTTGATCCCGACAAACCTTCCAAGAAACAGGACAACAGCGCGTTCCCACTGGTTGGCAACCTTGATTGCCATTGCTAGAAGGGCAAGAATCACTATCAGAATTACTGCACCACTCATGAGGGTGAAGGTATTTGCATCCATTTTTTATTCCTCCCGAAGCTGTCTATCCGATGGTTGATATTCTACAGTCAAAAAGGATATCTGCTGGAGTATATATGTGTGATGATGGTCCTGCGCTGACCGGGTTCTGACACATCCGACAGCCGGGAACCGGTTTTAACTTCATACAAATCCCTCCCTGTTGTCAATGTATCAGAATATGCGCCCACCTTTTCCCGCGAGAGTGTAAAAGAGATCATGATCCATGTTTTATCGATCCATTCCCGGTAGACCATTGATCAAACGATGTTGCACACCATACCGGTTTAACCCGTTACCGCAGGGATCGGATACCACCGTTCCGGGTCATCATTTTAACCCTCTGCCGCCAATAAACCTGTACCTGCGGGCGATCATGTTATGGACGACACGTATCTTGTCGAGATCCGCCTTGCCCGGACCCGGTGGCGGGTAAAGATTATCACACGCGCCATCGCACAAACATCCGGTGCTGAGCGCTACCAGGAACAACACCCGCATGTGACCCTGTACGGGCCCTTCACTCTTGATGATCCAAGACGTTTGCAGTTTCTGCTCGACACCATCGGTATGATTGCCAGAACATTCGGTTCGATACCGTTCACGATCGATGGGTGGGAACGACGTGACGGGATGCATGGCGGCGTGGTTGCATTCTCTGTCCGCCCGT
>JACTVF010000241.1 GCA_019695435.1 Methanoregulaceae archaeon
CGAAACCACCCTTGTCCTCACCATCTGGCGGGAGAATCGCGGCGGCGGAACGGTAGGGATGCAGTCAGTTGCCAACGTGATCTTGAATCGGGCCAAACGCGACGGATCAGATGTTGCCGATGAGTGCCTGAAGCGCCTGCAATTTTCATCCATGACGGCCCCCAATGATCCTGAATTGCGTCTTGGGCCTGACCCGCTCGACCCCGCAGACTGGGCGGCATGGGGACAGGCGGTGAATATCGTCGATCAGGCGGCGTTCAACAACCTTCCTGACCTGACAGGCGGGGCAACCCTCTACTACGCGCCCAATGGCCTCCAGAGCGCAAAGACCATCACTCTAGCAGGGGTGACGTACCCCTTCCCGCAGGGCTGGAATGAGGCGGCGGTGACGTTTACCACTGAAATTGCAGGCCAACTTTTCTTTACCGAATGACCGCATAGGTGTACTATTTCCTTAGCACGAAAGGCACACTATGAAAGACTGGAAATCTACCGTTTCCTCAATCCTCACGGGGCTGATTGGCACATTCAGCACCATTGCGGCATTTCAGGTTCCCGCCGCCATGCTCAATCCGCAGCAGACCCGCGTATGGCTCTATGTTGTGGTGGTTTGCAACCTCGCGGCCATCATCGGCAAGGTATGGGTCGGCATCCTGACCAATAACGCAGATGCAGCGGCCGTCGCCAAAGCCATGAACGCACCGCCGGACGCTCCAGCACCCACGTCTGCATCCCTCTCTGCAACACCGAAGTAGAAGTCTTGGCCGATGCGGGGATGCCGCACCCGCCTGTAGTATCTTGAAAGGAAGTTCTATGAACCTGCTTGTGATGTCTCGCCGCGTATTCGCAAAGTCTATCGGTTTTACCATCGGCGCCACCGTCGCTGGAGCCGCCCTGATTGGCTGTGATAACACCACCGTTGCGGCCTTTGTCACCACCATCGGCAAGTATGCAGCCCAGCTTGCCAGTTACTTTGGGGCATCCGAAATTGCCACGGATTTAGTGACGGATGCAGCAAAGATCGCCACAGACATCGCCAACTGGCAGAACGGCAGTGCATCATCTGACGCCATCGAAGTAATCAACGACATGATCGACCTCGTAAACCAGTTATCCAATCAGGTTGGCTTCCTCAGTACCTACGGAGTGTTTATAGACCTCATCCTTGGCGCTCTGGCTGGCTTGCTGGCGTTGCTGCCATCCTCGGCTACCTCGACAGTTGCTCTATCGGACAAGGCCCATACAGCCAAACTGAAGGCCAAGGGCATTGCTCGTATCACTCGCCCACCGTTCGCCTATGGCGGCTTCGACAAACACTCCATGACCGCCGCAAACAATGGATTCGTGGCCCAGTGGAACCGTTACGCAATGACGCTGCCGACTACGAAGTAGGATTAACCGATGAGAGTATTGGCTATCGCGGTTGTTTTGTCTGCTACAGGGTGTGGGGCTTACCACACGCCGCCTGTCAGCGTCTATGGCAAGTCGGGACAAGCGTATACGGCTCCGTCCATCTGCGCGGCTTTGACGCAGTGCATGAAGGCCGAACCATCTTGCTTCTACGACACCACGACCATCGTTACGTCGTCTGCTTCCGGTGGCACATTGCTGGAGACAACGGCCTGCAAAGAAGTGAAGAAATAGGAGTGACCGATGCCCCTTCCTCTCTCCCCCGCAGGACGCCGCTACGGACGGTTTCGGGATAATCCCTACCATCCGGCCAAAACGCGGCTCCTGCTGACTGTGCCTACGGGCATCGTACTACCTCCCAGCGCGACAACGGTTCAGTGGATGGGACCGATCCGCAACCAAGCGGATTCTGGGAGTTGCACAGGGCAATTGGGTGCGGAAATCCGTGACTTGCTCTATCGCAAACTCTACCTCTTCGAACAGAATAAAACGGTTCCGCCGGCCAATTTCATGGCCGCTGCCGCCTTCGTCTATGCCTGCAATCTGATTGCGGACGGAGATTTAGGTCAGGACGCTGGATCGACCATTCATCAGACCTTCATCACTCTGAACCAGAAGGGTGCCTGCCTCGATAGCCAAGACCCGTACTCTGACACGACCGACTACACTGCGGCGCCGACAACCGCCCAATACGCCGATGCACTGGTTTACAAGGGCGGTGCTTATCACACACTGGCCGACCTTCCGACCATCAAGGCGTGCATTGCCTCTGGCTACTCCTGCGGATTTGGTATCGACGTCTACTCGTCATTTGAGGGTACATGGGCCAAGCCAGGTTTCCTACCGATGCCCGATACATCGACGGAACAACTCCTCGGAGGACACGCCCAGCATATTGTTGCATACGACGATACGGCGGAGTTTCCAGACGGAACCGCTGGCGGTTTGCTTATCCAGAACTCGTGGGGCGGTTCGGATATTTGGCCGATGGGAATATCCGCGCCGGGACGGACAGACGGCGGTTGCTATTGGATGCCCTATGCCTACGTCCCTGCCTACGCCTCGGACATCTGGATGATGCACTTGGGCACGGCTTGGGCCTAGAAAAACCTAAACTTGCCTCTTGTTTAGCCCTGATTGCTGTGCTATCAGGATGGGGTGAGGTGAGTTATGGCCGAAGAGAGCAAAGGTTGGATGTCCGACGAAGCCGCAAGGGAGCGCAAGGCGGGTACAATGGGCAGTCTTCGTAAGGCACTTCACGTCAAGGCCGGCGAGAAGATTCCAGCCAAGAAGCTGACCAAGGCCGCTCACTCCCAGAATTCGAAGATGCGCAGGAAGGCCAACATGGCGAAGATGTTTAAGAGGTCGAGCAAATGAACCTCTCCGAGATCGCAGCGTCGACGTTCCCTCGAAACTCGGGCAGGGTGCGGAGGTACACGCCCGAAGCCGGACGGACGACCAAGCACATGACAGGGAAGCACCCCGCAGAGAAGGCGGTTGTCGCGGGTCTAAAAGATCGCGGGAAAACCGAAAGTAAGAAGATGAGTCGGAAGTCGTAGGGAGTTGGGATGGCGCAGAACGGCGGGTATGGCGGTATTAACGGCAAAGATGACGCCAAAGATTACGCTTGGACGGGAGCCAAGGGCGAACGGCCAGCGTACTCCAAAGCCTATGCGGACGCCCGTACCGATTCTGGCAATTCTGAGTACATGAAGAATGTTGGTAAAGGCGGACTCAATTACGACAGCGCGCGAATGAAGGACGAAGGAGATGCGGTCGCGGCCAGGTACTACCGCAAGGAGCATCCCTATAAAAAGAACCGTCGCAAAACGAGTACAAAGCGGTGATGGACCAGATCAGCAGCACGACGCAGCGGGAGATCAAGAGTATGCCACTACTTGCCGGGAAGAAAAACATCGGACGCAACATCAAGGAAATGGAGAAGAATCACCCGCAGGAGCAGGCGATCGCTGCGGCTCTCCGCAAGGCAAAAATGTCGAAATTGACAGGGAAGGCGGCAGCGAAGCATCACAGAAAGTCAATGACCTCGAAGGTGGGGAGGAAAAGTTGATGAAAACCGCCGGAAAACCGAAGGGTGGAAAAGGGCACCTATTAATCATTATTGGGATGCCCCACAAGGGCATGTCGAAAAAGTTGGGCAAGAGAGATTCAAAATCGTAGCACGAGGAGAAGCACAGTGAAAAAGACGAAGTCAATCAAGGTAATGGGACCGGCCACTCGCGGAGACGCTCTGGAAGCTGGCAAGAAGGGTTTTGCCAAGGGCAAGAAGGCGTACAAGACCAAGTTCGGCAAGCATTCCGTCAAGAGCATGTAGTTGTTACCCGGCGGTTATTGCACGGTCGCGGTTCCCGGCACGATGCGGGTGCCGCGTTTTGGTGTCTTCGCTAGGCTCAAGATCATGTCGGCAGCGCGCGCCCGGGTCTCCATGGCGACGCCGTCGTCGGCCATTACTTCCTCGAGCAGTTTGGCTAGGCTGATGGTTACGGATTCATTCGATAACTGTTTCGGCATCGTTAACCTCGGAAGTTGATATCCATTGCAGCCTCCATGTAGGCAGGATCGGAGACTTTGAATCCCCATCGTCGTTCAAATACGGCCCGATCGACGTCGGCTCGGTCGGTAATAATTTTACCTTGCTCTGGGGGAAGTAGCCTCCAACTAGAACTCGCTTGGTGAAAATACTGCAGGTCAAGTTGAACGCCGCGGATCCCGCACATTGATAAGCGAAGCGCCATCGAACAATCACTGGCGTACAGAAAATACTCCTTCTCGTTGAATTGTCCATCTAGGCGGAGCAGAGCGTCGTACATCCATTTTCGCGTAAGTGCGACCGCCATGGGCGTGTGCTCGCTCACCACATGCGATTCCTCGAACATGGGGAAGTCGCGGTTCGGAACCTGCGATCCCGTCACGATGCCGCGCGGCCAGCGCAGGAATTCTCTGTAGAGGTTGGCCGGCAGGATGACGTCCGGAGGTACGCTGAGGACATACTCGTGCTCCTTGAATATCTCGGCCAGG
>JACTVF010000242.1 GCA_019695435.1 Methanoregulaceae archaeon
GTATGGTCTGCATGGATCCGCGGTGCCAGGGATGCGCCGGTGTAAGCGCCGACCGCTGCACCTATACCGTACACCATAAGGAAGGGCAGAGAGAGGTGTCCGAGGATGGCATGGGTCGCTGCACCGGTGATCGATGTGGGAAGGATCGTGAGAAGGGAGGTTGCCACTGCGAAATGGACTGGAACATCAACGGCAACAAGCGCCGGGACAAAGAACGCCCCCCCGCTGGTCCCAGTAATACCGCTCACCAGCCCGCCAAATGCTCCCCACACCAGGAGGTGGATGCAGGGGATCCGTATCATTTTTTCGTGTTCCCCGGAACCCGGCATATTCACATCAATGGCCGGGCCAAAAGGGATCGCCGGTATCAAATGCAGGGAAGGAACAAGCATCTGCAGGGACATGAGGATCAGCACAAGGACAAACAGGATAACGAGGATCTTCGCGTCGAACCATATCGTGACAAGAGAGCCGACCAAGGAAAAGATCATGGCAGGTAGGACCAGGAGTGCTGCAAGCGTAATGAGGACCTTCTTCTGCCGCCAGTAAACCCGCGTTGCGGTACCGGACGAACACACCATTACCGCAAGGCTTGTCCCTACCGCCATCTTCGGGTCAAAGCCAAATATCAGCGTGAGTGTCGGGACATAGAGAAAACCACCTCCCATGCCGATAATGGCAGCAATGAGCCCGATGCCGGCTGCGATCAGGAAGGCCATTATCATGTCGTACAATGGGGTCACGTCTTCTATGGGATGGCTGATGGTTGCAACCGTGAAAACCGTCGGGGGATTCTGGCGATTCCCGGCCACCTGCGATCCGGATCGCAATGACGCAACAGATCCGATACACGGGGGATCTCCCGTTCTTTTCACAATTGTGAAGTATGTTGGATAAAACTGTTTAAAAATACTTGTGATACCTGCAGAGCCGGAAAAAGAGTGGTATTCGGGAGGAGTGGAACGTCCTCCCGGGCATCATAGCGGGTGGGTGCTGGCTGCATGAGGCGATGGTATCTTTCCGGCTGCCATTATCAGTCTATAGATGAGAGATGGTGTGTCCGGATCGTGTGTGAATGCGTGAAATCAAGATATGATTCTTACGGACACATACTAGGGACTGCAGATCGTCCGCGTGTTATGCGGTGTACAGTCATTAATGAGCCGGCCTTGGTCGGCCCCGGTGGCGTACAGTACTGCCCGGAGCTCCGGATACCGCTGAGCCGTTCTACCGGCCTTCCCGGCAGGATGCCGGCACAGGGCCGGGCAGCAGCACCGGGTATATCCGGGGCGACCGCGTGTCCAGCGATATTCGCGTGGTGTGTGTTCATGGCTGTTTTCCTGTTCACCATAGTGAACACCAAAGTTAGGGCATGCAGGATATTATATCCTGATTTCGCGTCATGTTTTGCCGCCAGATACTTATCTTCCTGCAGGAATAGGATCACAGAGCGCGGGATCAGGAAGAGGATTTTTGCTGGAAACCAAGGTATAATAACTGGCTCCGGACAATTAACAATTGTGAACTTCCGGGATCCCACCGGTTCGTGAGGGGAGATCCCAGAGTCATAGAGGAAACCAGTATGGCAAAGATATATGATAACATCACGGCAACGATCGGCAACACCCCGCTTGTACGGCTGAACCGCCTTCCAGGAGGCGCCGGTGCAACAGTGCTTGCCAAGCTTGAGTCATTCAACCCGTTGAGCAGTGTCAAGGACCGAATCGGGGTTGCAATGCTCGACGATGCTGAAAAGCGCGGGTTGATCAAAAAGGATACGATCATTCTCGAACCAACAAGCGGCAACACCGGTGTGGCTCTGGCGTTTGTGAGTGCGGCCCGGGGATACAAGCTTACGCTGGTTATGCCGGAAACCATGAGTATCGAGAGGAGGAGACTCGCAAAAGCATTCGGGGCGGAGCTTGTGCTTACACCCGGCGCCGAAGGGATGAAAGGGGCTGTTGCCCGGGCCGAGCAGATGGCAGCCGAGAACCCGAAGTACTTTTACATCCCCCAGCAGTTCAACAACCTGGCAAACCCGGCAATCCACCGGAAGACCACGGCCGAAGAGATATGGCGGGACACAGAGGGGAAGGTCGATATTCTCGTTTCCGGGGTGGGGACGGGAGGAACGATCACCGGGATCGCAGACGTGATCAAGAAGAAAAAACCCTCGTTCCGCGCAATTGCTGTCGAACCCGATACATCACCGGTCCTCTCCGGCGGGTCTCCCGGCCCGCACCGCATCCAGGGAATCGGCGCGGGCTTTGTCCCGGCAGTGCTCCAGCGCGAGCTGGTGGACGAGATCATCCGTGTCAAAAATGAGGATGCGTTCGAGACAACAAGAAGACTTGCAAAAGAGGAGGGCATACTCGCAGGGATCTCCAGTGGCGCTGCGACCTACGCGGCACTTGCAGTGGCAGCACGCCCGGAGAACAAGGGCAAGACCATCGTCGTTATCCTGCCGGATACCGGTGAACGCTACCTGAGTATCCCCGATCTGTTTGTGGAATAAGTGAGAGAGACATGGTTTTTGACCGCCTCCGGGAAGACATACGGGCAATCTTTTCCCGGGACCCCGCCGCCCGCTCAACGCTTGAGATCCTCGTCTGCTACCCGGGACTCCACGCCCTCTGGTTCCACCGGAGGGCCCACTGGCTCTGGACTCACAACCTGAAATTCTGGGCCCGGTTTGTCTCCCATATCAGCAGGTTCCTCACCGGGATTGAGATCCATCCCGGTGCCATGATCGGCCGGCGGGTGGTCATCGACCATGGGATGGGGGTCGTTATCGGCGAGACCGCCGAGGTAGGGAACGACGTCCTCATCTACATGGGGGTGGTGCTGGGCGGCACGGCACTCGAGAATGTCAAGCGCCACCCGACTATCGAGGATGGCGTGATCATGGGGTCCGGCGCCATCATTCTTGGTCCCATACGGATTGGCAAGGGGGCAAAAGTCGGCGCCGGATCGGTCGTGGTCCGGTCTGTCCCGCCCGGCGCGACGGTTGTCGGGGTCCCGGGCAGGATCGCCGGCCCGGAGCATGGTTCTGCGATAGAAACCATCGAAGAAGTCATGCCTGACCCGATGCTCCGGGTGGTGAGCCGGCTGCTGGACCGGCAGAATCAGCTTGAAGAGCGGCTCCGCGCCTTCGAGCAGGCGCAACCCGGCCCGATCTCCCCCGCCGCCCGGCAGGAGATTGTCTGCGAGAACGAGATCCGTGAAGCGTTACGGGGAGTGATTGATCCCGAGGTGGGTATCGATATCGTGGACCTCGGGCTCATCAAGGAGATACGGGTGAAGGGCACCAGCGTGGAGATCGACATGGTTCTCACCTGCAAGGCCTGCCCCCTCTCCGATCACCTCTCCGGGCAGGTGCAGCGCAAGGTGCTCGGGGTCTGCGGCATCGAGCACGTGACCGTGAACGTGCTGGACGAGCCGTGGAACTGGGACCGGTTCGTGAAACAGCGGGGAAACCTCAAACAGATCTGAATCCCTACCGCGTCAAGTTATGCCGGGGTTTCTTTTTGGTCTGCCACGTAAAAATACTGGAACCGATACTTGACCCGGTACCTTATTTTCATACCAGTACCACCTTCTCATCATGAAGCAGACCGGGCCCGGGACCGCAGGAAACTCCGCATAACCTGTGCCAGAACCAACCCGCGCTTCCCGCACCTCGCGGGCCGATGCCTTTACCAAATCCGTGATCCGGGAGATGACCCGGCTCGCGTTAACCCTGAAACATGATCAATCCCGCGCAGGGAATCCACCTTTCGCGAGGTATACTTTAAATTACAATAAGTAAAATCTTTATAACATATAACCCCATGATACAATGACAATCAGGAATCTCCAATTCATAGAAAGTTTTAGTAGAGAAACATGAAGATGGAGGGTGAATCTGGAAAGGGAATGATGATCAGTCAAACCCGTCTGTTTGTATCAATGGTGAGGTTCGAAGGTATTGTGCACTGATTCGGTTCACGGGATCCCTCAGGGTCAGGATTGTTCAGATATAGTACAAATTTTTGTGTTGCAAAATGTGTTCCATTGCATTTTCTAAAAAGATGGAGGGTTTTCATGAAGAGACGATATGTAATTTTTAGTCTGATTCTGCTGTTGTTTGTTATATCAACTGCTTATGCAGCCTCAGATTCAAGTAGTTCTACCAGCACTACGAGCACTTCGACAAGTTCCTCGACGAGCACCTCTACCAATATCGATGATGCTGCACTGGTTTATGTCTCAAACGTGACCATGGACTCGGGTTCGTACTTCCCCGGGGATGAAGGTACGGCCACCGTAACCCTCACGAACGGCTATACATCTGCCATCGGGCTTTCCCATCCGGATATCATCAGCGACCACCTCAGCGTTCAGGAGGACCCATGGCAGACCATGAGTTTTATCGGTGCCGGATCGACGATCACATACTCGGTCAGCTT
>JACTVF010000243.1 GCA_019695435.1 Methanoregulaceae archaeon
TGGTTTGTCTTTCCCGCATACATCGTCGGGAGCGCCGCGATCCAGATCTTCTACGCCGTCGGCCTGCTCACACCGGTCAACAACCTTCTCGCACCTGTCACGGTCCTCTGGCTGGGCCTGCCCATAATCGTCGGGATCACCCTCATCTTCGGTATCGTGAGAAAGGAACTTACCATCCTCACGCTTGCGGTGCTTTTCGGGTCGACCAACTTTGCGGCGTTCCTTACTCCTGTCCAGCTCATCGTCATCGCACTCGTGTCGATGCTCTATATCCCCTGCATCTCGGTCATTTTAGTGCTCGCTTCGGAGTTCGGGTGGAAACGGTCACTTGCGATCTCAGTGACCGAGGTTGTCCTCGCTATCGGGATTGGCGGGATCGCATTCAGGCTGCTCAGCCTGTTTATGGGATAAGACCCGGCTGGCAGACTTTTTTATCCCGCAATATCACCGGGTGGAGACACCAACACAGGATTCCATGGTTACAGGAAACACGAGCCTGATTATTTAAAGGCGAATTTTTTGAGGAGGTTGGAACAAAAACAGAACCGGTCGTCAGGCACGCTGATCCAGGTACTATCCGGATTACGTCATGCACTGACGGTGATGACCGGCACGTAAGGGGCTTTCCCGGTCGTGGAATTGACCAGGATTGAGATCGTCCCCCCGGGAGCGCTCCTGTTGACCTGTGTAATCATTTTACCGTTGTTATAGACTTCAACGGTCAGATTGTTCCCGGAATAATCCAGTTTCTGGAACGATGCCTGCACGAGGTCGTTACTGTCCTTTATCGGATAAAACTGTTCGCCGGTTCCCCGTACCTCTCTGAGATTTCCCGGGTTACCATATTTACCATAATAGGTCCCGTTGTATGCCACCATCACCCAGACACCCTCTGATGGGATCACGACCGTCGGGATTGTCGTGATCGACAGGGGCGTCAGGGTCGGCGTAACAGCCGGGTGATCTGACCCGTTTGGATTTCCCGCCGGGTATATGAGGGTAATGGCTGCCGCGCAGATGATGATGAGAAGCACGATGCCGATCGCTGCCATGACCCGTACAGGGATTTTGCCAGCTTGCGGCGCCGGGGGCTGCCCGGCCGGGGCCTGGACTGCCGGAATTTTCTTTTCCGGGGGGATCTCCGGTATCGTATCGGGAACGGGACCGGAAATGACCGGGAAAACAACACTGTCGGGCAACCCGATCGGTTCCCGGCTGCCGGGAGGGGACATTCCCGGAGTGCCGGCCTGCACTGGCTTGTCAACCGGCAGCCGGGCCGGCTCCTCCCCCCATATGTCTCCACGGTCATCGATATCTGGTAATGCCGGGTACGCGTATCCGGGCGAACTTTCCGGCTGTACCGTTTTGGCGGGTGCCGGAGTGGTTTTTTTCATCTTTTTGGCCGGTTTTCTGGCGCGGGCTTTCAGCTTCGCGGGTGCCGGTTCTTCTTCCGGTACCTGCGCCGCGCTCCCGCCCGTGACACCGTCCTGCTGAACCGGAACGGTATCTTCCTGCACTCCACCGGATACCTTCGGCACCAGCCCATCGGACGGTGTTACCGGGATGGCTGCCGGATCGGTTCTTTCGTCAGTTTTTGCCCGGTTTTCGTCAATGAGGGATGCATCCGGGCGTTCCTGTCCCGGGGCGGGGGGGCTGATGACCCCGGCACTCTCTGCAGGTGATCCGGACCCGGTCACCGGCTCCTCAAATACCGGGGAAGTGCCCTCATCATCACCTGCGGGAGCAGGTGACGGGATGCCGCTCTCATGATACCCTCCCTCTTCGGGGAAGGTCTGGTCTGCCTGGGCCGGCGGCGTTTCAGGCAGGTTGTCCGGGCTCTCCCCTGCCGTTTCCTGTATCGCGGAGAGTAGTTCCTCAGATGGCCGCCGGCTCGTACGGGTTACCTGCGAGTGGGGCCGCGGCTTCTCGGGGGCTTCGAAGCGGCGGACCGTGGCGTGCATGCCCCGGGATTTTACCGGGACCGGCTGTTTTACAGCGGGTGCTGGTCCCTGGCGGACGGACACGATATGCTCGATCAGTTTCTGTACCCAGAGATCGCATTCTGCAGCCCGGTCTTCATAGGGATGCTGGGAAAAGATCAGATCGATGGTCCCTGAATCCTCAAGACCGATCGGGTCGATGACCGTAAGGGTAATGAACGGTTCGTGCGCCGGGGTGGATCCCCCCTTTACGGACAGGATGGTGGCAAACGGGACCTCCTGTGGCTGCTCGGCGGTATGGGCGCTGTCAACAAGGGCAAGGCGCTGGCTGGTGAGGATCAGATCGTACTCACTCTCGTCAATCATCACCCGATCCGTTGTCAGGATGATGGATTCGCCGCTTTTCAGGTACGGGCCAGCCATACGTGAGCACTCTCCGGATCCATTTTCGTTGTCTGTAGTGATATGCTTTTTAGGTGTTTTTTCTTTTTCTCCGGCCAGCCTGGAGCGGAGCTGGTAGACCAGATTATCCACAACCACAGAGATAGAAGTGATCCGGTAAGGATACACCTGGAGCCGGGAGCAGACGCACCCGTCGCGCTAACCTGCGGATCCCTGGCCGGTGGAAATAATCCGGGGAAACTACCCCCACACCCTGGCATGGTCCTTCTCTGGTGGCCAATTCCTTAAAAACAGAGGAATAAACCCGGGAGAGATGCCGGGATTCTCTCTTTTTGGTGATGAAGTATCCTGTATACTGATATTATTCTGCAATGTTTTGTACCGGGGCTGATACTTTTTTGAGGATCTCCTTTAATTCATCAAACTCGCGTGTGGGATCTCCCCGTCGGCTGATATAATAGTTGGCGCCGGCATCGATGGCTTTTTGCATCTCCTGATCCAGTTCCTTCCCACTGTAGATGATGATATATGAGGCACACCCCTGCCGGCGCAGTGCACTGATAAATTTCGTACCGTTCATCACCGGCATGCGCCAGTCGGTGATGATAGTGGTGTATAGGTGTTCCCGGGCCAGTGCCAGGGCTTTGACGACATCCTTGGTGGTATCTACGCTGTATTCCGGATCATCTTCGAATTCAAGCTGCAGGAGATCCAGAATATCCGCATCATCGTCGACGATGAGAATTTTTGTCATTAAATCTATTCACAAATTACCGGTTTTGCTATTTAAAATGATAATATGCATAAATCCCGGTCTTCTGGGACAGAACCCTGACACGAATATGCACGAAAACTAAAGCTTCAGGTTCCATTACCGGAGATCTGTCGGTATGAGACAGGGGGGATTCCAATCTCAAAGCGTGCCTTGTTTCCGTACTCCCCGGTCTCTTCAATGGTGATATCGGTCAGGGAGAGGATTTCCCGGATGATAAAAAGACCTCGATGACCGTATGTCTCTGCCCCCAGTTCAAAGATCTTTTCCTTACCCTCCGGCCTGATACCGGGTCCGTCGTACTCTACGGCAACCACAAATCTCTCCTGTTCTGCCCGTGAAAATACACGGATAAAGTGGGGGGGGTGTTCTGCATCGACAGCATTTTCGAATAAACGCGAAAACACGCGTTCCATCTGGCGATCCGCATACACGAAAATTGCCGGGAGATCGACAGAAAATTTCACCTGGCTTTCGCTGTACCGTGTCACAGCCGCTGCAACAACATCCCTGATATCCAGCCACTCAGGAGGATCGGCACCCAGATCCTTGAAATCCCGGGTGATGGTGATCTCATCCCGTATGGCTTTGGCCGCATGCTCCTGACGTTCGAGATATCCAAGCACAACCGGATCCCTCTCCCGCTTCCGTGCCCTGCCCAGATACCCCAGAAGTACGGTGATCTTATTCTGGATATCATGGCGGGCGAGGCTCGTGAGCACATTGAGTTTCTTGTTGGCCAGATGGAGCGTATGCTCCATCCGAATCCTCTCTGATATGTCCCGGCAGAAACAGCAGGCAAACTCGTTTTTGTGGTATTCCAGGAACCTGATGAGCATCTCTACCGGCATCCGGGTGCCGTCCTTTCTGATCATAACCGTTTTATGGGTTATGGTGCCCTCGCGTTTGAGGTGCTCCCAGATATCTCCCCAGGCATTAGTGACCGGGAGGGCGAATACATCTTCCGGAGTGAGATTGGATAGTTCATCGGCAGTGTATCCCAGACCGGTGACTGCAGCCTTGTTCGCATAATCCGCCCGGCCATTGCGGTTTACCCAGAACACCATATCTGCCGCGTTGTCCATGGCAAACTGGGTCAGCAGCAGCTGCTGTTCAATGTTTTCCCTCCGGGTCATCTCCTCGTACAGCTGCCGGTTGATCTCACGGAGTTCGTTTGTGCGGGTTACAATGGTCTCCTCGAGCATGTCCTGCGTTTTTTTGAGTTTTGTCCGTACAAGAACCTCATCGGTGATATCGAGCCCGCAGGAAAAGTATCCGGCCAGCTGGCCGCGGTCATCAAACAGGGCACGATCCCACCAGCGCTGCCACC
>JACTVF010000244.1 GCA_019695435.1 Methanoregulaceae archaeon
CGACCGCGATCCGGATGTTTATGAAACTCGGGCGGGAATGGCCCGACAAGTACAACCTCAGCTCCCTGCGCGTGCTCGGGTCGGTTGGCGAGCCGCTCAACCCGGAGGCGTTCGAGTGGTTCTATCATGTGATCGGGAATGACCGGTGCCCTATCGTGGATACCTGGTGGCAGACCGAGACCGGGATGCACATGGTGACCACGGTGCTTGGCGAACCCATGCGGCCGGGGTACGCGGGCAAGTCCATCCCTGGCGTTGTGGCAGATGTGGTGGACAAGGACGGTAAAAGTGTCGAACCCGGGAAGAGTGGATTTCTGGTGATCCGGCAGCCGTGGCCTGCGATGATGCGGACAGTCTACAACAATGATGAACGGTACCGCAAGTATTGGGAGACGATTCCCGGCTGTTACGTGGTGGGCGACCTTGCGATCCGGGGAGAGGATGGTTACATCATGGTGATCGGGAGATCCGACGACCTTATTATCGTCTCCGGCCATAATATCGGTACCGCCGAAGTTGAGAGTGCGCTGGTCTCCCACAAGGCAGTTGCGGAAGCGGCCGTGATAGGAAAGCCCGATCCCCTCAAAGGGAACACGATCAAGGCCTTTGTCACGCTTCGTGTCGGCCATACCCCGAGCGAAAAACTCAAAAACGAACTGATCTACCATGTGCGGATCACGCTCGGTCCTATTGCAATGCCGTCAGAGATTGAGTTCACTGACTCGCTCCCCAAAACACGGAGCGGCAAGATCGTCCGGCGCATCCTCAAGGCAAAAGAGATGGGTATGGACCCGGGCGACGTCTCCACGCTCGACGACTGACGCGGGCACGATACCACCGATACATCACTTTTTTATTAAAACGGCTTTTTTTGCTCATGACAAACGAGCTCCGGCTCTGGTGTCGGTCGCCCGGATTTACCACTTTTTACGCCGGCATACCACGCGATCCGTTTTATAACAACTGATCCCGTCCGGGGTCCCTCCCTGGATCCTGATCCCGATGGTTAACCCGATGCCTTTTTATATCGTGCTTCCCTTTCTTTATTTACTTTATATAGGGGGGATGTACGTGAAGCGATCTCCCCGGCCGTGAAAACACCATGTCAACGAAAAAGGTGATGGATAACATGAAGGTCAAACCAGAGGATTCACTGAAAATAGAAAACATCGTTGCTTCCGCAAAGGTGACCGATTATCTCGACCTGCCGGCACTTGCATCCAAGATCAAGGATGCAGAATATAACAAGAAGCGGTTCCCCGGTGTCGTGCTGCGCATGCAGAATCCCAAGATTGCTGCACTTGTTTTTGGTTCGGGAAAGGTGGTTCTGACCGGTGCAAAGAGCGTCGACAGCCTTTCAAAAGGGCTCACGATCCTCGGAAACCAGCTCCGCAGCCTCGATATCGATATCCCGAAAAAACTCACCTACAAGATCCAGAACATTGTCACCTCGGCCGATCTCGCGACCGCAATCAACCTCAACAAGATCGCCGTAGGTTTTAATCTCGACCGGATCGAGTACGAACCTGAACAGTTTCCGGGCCTGGTGTACCGGCTCGAGAACCCCAAGGTGGTCGTCCTTCTCTTTGGCTCGGGAAAACTGATCATCACCGGCGGCAAGGAGCCCGAAGATGCCAAGAAAGCCGTCGTCAAGATCCTGGCCGACCTCCGCAGTCTCGGCCTGATGTAATATTTTTATCCGGTTCCGAGGCAGGGAGATGGAATCCTGCCAGTTATTTAAAAAATTTGGACATTTTGCCAATATTCGTCAAGGTGCCATAAATAGATCATATATAAATTTTGTGTTTGGTGTGCCCCAATAACAGTGGATATATATCGTTTGTAAGATAAATAGTAATAAAACAATGAAAAGAATATGGTGGAGGAGATTGCATGAGAACTGAGAATGTGATGTATTTCACGGAGAAGGAGGAAGAATTCGCGAACCTTCTCATTGAGATCGGAACCAAGAAGAACGTGGCAAAGGTGCTGGTATTTTTAGCCAACATTCCTGAAGCGACCTCCCGTGCGATAGAGCGCGGGACCGACCTGCGCCAGCCTGAAGTGAGTATTGCCATGCGCTACCTGATGGACCAGGGCTGGATTACCAGCCGCGAGAGCAAGGCCGAAAGCAAGGGACGCCCGGTCAAGATCTACGAACTTGCAAAACCCATCACGGATATTATGGACAGTATCGAGAAAGAGAAAAAGAAAGAAGCGACCAATCAGCTTGCCATGATACAGAAATTACGGGACTACATCGGCTGATGTCAGTACCGTACACTTTTTTTCGCAGCCGACAATAACGGTAGTGTTCCCGGTAAACCGGCTAAAGATCCCGCTCTCGACGACACCGGGGATCATCGCTATGGCCGCTTCAAGCGCGGCAGGATCCGGGATCTCCTCAAAGTGGCAGTCGACGATAAAGTTTCCGTTGTCCGTGATGACCGGGCCATCCTTTTTTACCGCTTCGCGGATGAACGGCCGGCAGCCCAATCCCCGCAGCTGCGCCATCACGGTCATGGTTGCAAACGGGATCGTCTCGACCGGCACCACACCGGATAACCGGGAGACCATCTTTGCCTCGTCAACGACCACAATAAACCGGAAAGCTGCAGCGGCCACGCATTTTTCCCGGGTGTGCGCTGCACCCCGTCCTTTGATCATCCTCAGCTGCGGATCGATCTGGTCGGCGCCGTCTATGGCGAGATCGAGCACCGGGTTATCGTCCAGCGTGGTTAAGGGAATCCCGTACTCACGTGCCCTCATTGCCGTCTGGTAGGAGGTCGGGACACCTGCAACCGAGAGCCCGTCCCGGACCCGGCCCGAGAGACGCTCGATCATGTGAAAGACCGTGGAACCGGTCCCGAGGCCGATCACCATACCGTCCTCCACCATGTCCGCTGCCTGATATCCCGCCGCACGTTTCGCCGCCGCAATCGCTTCTGGTATGCCTGCCATATTGATGATAGGGTTCGGTGCCGGGATAATTAAAACTGGTGAACATCTGGATTCTGAGAAATGGACATAAACAAATACCATTTACACTAGGACCATGAAAGCCAGGGAGAAATCATGTGAGGGCTCCCCGCCTCAGGGCCTCTCCGGGGCATGGCGGGGCAAGGGACTTTTTAGTATTTTTTGCTCTGGAGAAATCATTTAATTCTTATTGTGACGCTCGTGGGGGCTGCGGCAGTTTTAGCCTCCGCCTCCGCCGCTGGGGCATCCCCCAATTGAGATGATGCTGTATTACTTGTATACAAAAGTGTAGAGATTTTTGTACAGGTAATATTGATGCATCACACTGCGCCCCGTTCCCCTCGGGGGACTGGTGGCGCAAGAGCGGGGATTCGTTTCTCAAAAAACGGTTTTCAACAGAGACATATTTTTCAATCACTGATCCACCGCAGGGGCGTCCCTTTTTGGTGCGGCGGCACTCCTCGCACCAGATAAAGGAGGTAACGATCCCCTCATCACATCTAAAACAATTCTCCGGAGAAATCCCTGTTTTTAGCAAAAGATAATTCGCATTTTAACTGATGAGACCGGTCCCGCCCGGCATATCAGTCCAGAAAGATCTTTTTTGTCTCGGCCTCTGCCGCGTACGCGGTGCAGTCCAGGGTGATGGGCGTGATCGAGATGTTGCCCTTCCTGACCGCATGCACATCCGTGCCCTCTTCGGCATCTTCAAGCAGCGGGCCATTGATCCAGAAGTACGGCCGGCGCCGGGGATCGAGCCGCTTTTCGACCCCGGTGCGGAAGAGTTTGCGGGCGAGCCGGGTCACCTCGTAACCCCCGCTGACTTTTGACGGGATGTTGACATTGATCACGTCAGCATGCGGGCAGAACCCTGCAGCGAGCACGCGCCCGACCACGTCCCGGACGACCTTCTTTGCGGCCTCAAAACTCTGCGCTGACTGGCCGGGATCATCGAACTTGTCGCCCTGGTCCTCCACCTGCAGGGAGAACGCGATCCCCTTAGTTCCCTGGTTTGACGCTTCGAGTGCCGCACCCATCGTTCCCGAGGTCATGATGGATTCGTAGGAGAGATTCTCGCCGATATTTATCCCGCTCACGACAAGCGCCGGTGCAAGTTTAAGCGCGTACAACCCGATGATCACCGCGTCGGTGGGCTTGCCCGCGACCGCCCACGCGTGGATACCGTTGATTTTGATCCTGTTCGCCCGGATGGGCTCGAAGATCGAGATTGAGCGGCCGACCGCGCTCTGCTGCGTCGCCGGGGCAACGACTGTCACGTCCGCGATCGGGGCGAGCGCTTCATAGGCCGCCCAGATGCCCAGAGAGTTCACACCGTCATCGTTGGTGAGCAGGATCGCGGGTTTCATAGCACGGGTACTCTATAGCGCCACCTTAACAAATAACTCACCGATTGGTGCCGGGTGCAATAGCGAAGAAGACGGATAGGGTAATTTTAT
>JACTVF010000245.1 GCA_019695435.1 Methanoregulaceae archaeon
CCGTCTCCGGGGGCAGGCGGTGGCATGGAATACGGGTAGCCCCCCGGGGGAGGAGGACCACCGGTCCAGGGTTGTTGAGCGTTCGGATCAGGAGGCTGAGTCATAGGTTTTCGTCCCTCCAGCTCGACTGCGCTGAAACTACTGCAGCGTGGAGCCGGCAGTTTGGTTCGGTGCCGGGGCAGTTGCCATCAATGTTCGCGGGTCCGCCAGGTCACCAGTCGACTCGGCGTAGTCGCTTCAGTTGCGGGTCCCGGAGCTGTCCTACATGGGTCGCCCGGTACGATCACGGAGTGGTTGCCCAAGACGAGGACGTCGTTGCTGCTCTTGCTGCCTTAGAACGCTTTGCTAGTTCGGCAGACCTCACCAGCCGGATTGCCGACCTGGAGTACGGACTGCGCGGTGCAGAGGGCCCCGCAATCGCCCAGGCGCTCGCCCAGGAGGGTGTTGAAGAACGCATGCTGGCCGGGGCTCTTGTCGTCAAGCGACTGGCCGGTCAGGTCAACGTTGCCGTGCACTCGCTGGGAATTCTATTGGCCCTACCGATGATTTTGCAGGAGGGTGAAGTTGTCGAAGAGTTGTCGCTCGGCGCCGGAAACACTGGCCGCAGCTTTGACTTGGCAACCAACCTCCGCATCGCCGAGTTCAAGTTCATAGCTTGGAAGGGTGGTGCCGAGGCAATCCGTCAGAACTCCCTCTTCGTCGACCTCTACCACTTGGCGGAAACAAATACCGACCGGAGGCGAGAATTGTATGTCACGAACCTCGTGCACCCAACCCGATTCCTCCAGGGAAGGCGTGCTTTGAGAAGCGTTCTTAGCAAGCACGGTACGGTCGCCGAGGAGTTCTTCGCCCAGTACGGCGATCGTTATGTCGTCGTCCGGGATTACTGGGACGACGTAAAGGATCGCGTTGCGCTGATTGACGTGTCGAAGTTCGTGCCTGCATTCTCCAAGATGCCAATCGAGAGCGATGAGTAGCACTGTCGGCGGCTGGCGGTTCGATCACTACGGAGCATCAGGCTTCTGCCCTTTGGCTAGCTTTGGAGGCGGATGAGGAACCCCAAGGTCATTACGGACCTTCTTTGCGTCTCGACCGCGACTTCCGGTCATCCAGATGACCACGTCGAGAATGCGCAGGGTTGGCACCAGTGGATTGAGGCTTGCTGGACGGAGTGCCTCAACGGTCCGCCTTCGCGCATTGTCGGCTAGATAGGTACGAAAAACGTCCCAATATGTTCCCTCAGGGGCGTTGACCTGTTCTACGATGACGCTGTCTACGATCGGCAACAGGCGAGGACGCTTCCGACAAAGAATCTTGTTCGCGGTGACACTTCCGACGCCTGGGAGCTCCTGAAGAAAGGACCAGAGCTGCGATGCCGGGCCGCCGTCGCTGAAGTCTGCGGAACCTTCCCAAATGTCTTCATCTACGGCGATTTTCCTCAGAAGGCGAGCCGTACGCTCCCTGACGTTGTCATCTTGTAGGAGGGATCTCACTCCCTTCGCTCGGACTCGAACCTCAAGGCCGGTAATCGCGTACAAATCTTCGAGGGTGACCTCGTAGGGGGGGTTGCCCGGAAGCGTGTGCATCAAATCACCGTCGAATGGCCGTGCGCGGTCGAAGAAGGCAGCGATCAGGTCAGCGGCAGCGGCGTTCTCGACGATGGTGTCGATCCGTGACAGGGGCTCGAAAAAGTCCAGGCCAACACCACTCGTTGAAGTCTCGTCCGGCTGCCTCACGGGTGCCACGCTACCTTTGAGCGGGCCGAAGACTCCGGTGTTGTTCGTCCCGCCACCTTCACCTCTGCGGAATCCATAGCAACCCTCTATACAAGCTGGCGAGTCTCGCCGTACCATCATCAGAGCGGCACCTCGTGCCGTGCCGGACCTACGGAGCGCCGAGCACTCGGCGATGAATCGTGCAGATCGCAGCTTTCAACCTGAAGGGAGGGGTTGGAAACCGGATCGCGCCGATCTCCGTTCGGCGGAGTAGGCGACGCCGTGGGTAGGGCAGCCATAGAACTGCGGCCCTATGGCCACTTCGGAGGAGGGCTGAATTCCTCCAGTCCTCGCACGCGTGTCGCTCCAACTCGTTCAGTGTGGGCTGGATGGCCGTTACCCCCAGCAGCATCGGAGTCGTCGAGACAGGAGACGTTGAACCCACTTGATGTTGATCAGTGGTGCTTCTACGTGGTGCCGACCGCCGTTCTTGAAAACCGAGTGCGGAGCCAGTACTCGATCACGCTCCCGTCGCTGGAGAAGATCTCGACATCGATCGGATACTGTGCTCTCCGTGATGCAGTTCGCAATCCGAGCAAACATCCAAAGCCGGACGGGTTGAAGCTTCTGAAGTCACGGACCCAATGATTTCGGGCAAATGCCGTTGCCAGCGAACGCTATCCGCTCGTCCGGCAAGACCCCCCATCATTAACGTGCTCGATCGATCTAGGGCCCCAGGTAAGCGTCACAGAGGGTCGACACCACGTGCAATCGGATAGCACCACGGTCGCAGGCTGTGGCGTTATCCGATCGGTCGCTCCGCCCGAGTCACCGAACGACGGTGAGGGGGTGAGCCGTGAGCACAGGAAATCTCGTCATCGACCCGACGTTCCTCGCGCCGATTCACGGCGCTTCTTGGTTGGGGGATTGTTCCATGTCAGCGTCGATGCCGGCGGACTCTAGCGCGGCGAGGACTCCTACAGCCAAAGAGAAGCCCGTTGGTATTGGCTCATTGAAATGATCCAGGATCGACCCGAAGGCGATCGCCGCGGTAGATGAAGGTGAGGTGCTCGGCTGATCGAGCGAACTTCGGGCCACGACAACTTCGCATCAGGCGCTTAGCTAGGTGCAGCGCGCCGCGGCACATCGAGCGCTCGAAGCAAGCGAATAGTCGAAAGCGATAGGCTTCAGCCTGGTGATGAACAGCACAGTGACTAGGGTTTTGCGGATACTTCTTGTTTCCTGCGGGGCGGGAGTGATCGCAGTCACTTTCGCCACGTCCGGTGTCAGCGCTTCAACACCCCTGGTCCTTGGGACCGTGTCGTGCCACGCATCAATGAGCAACGCTCGACCGGCCGACTACAGCACGACGGATGTTCGCGTGACGACTTTCCCCCGCGCCACGGTCACGACTACTGCCCACTACAAGACGAAGAACACCGTGCACTCGACGACATCCAACGCATCTGGCGTGGCAGTTGTTCCGTACGAGATCTCCGGAGCGACGCCCGGCTACAGAGTCATCGTCATCGTCTCAGCTAGGTCCGGTTCAAGGACAGCGACTTGCTCAACAAGTTTCACGCCCATCAAGTAACAGCGTTCGACTAAGGGGTCGTCGTGCCCCGTAAGCAAAGTCTGACAAGCCAGCTCTACCGAGCTGCAAGGTTCTCGAACAACCTCCGGGCCGCCTCCCGAGGGCCAGGCGCTTACGCCAAGCGCGTCGTGCGCCGGAAGACGTATGCCAAGTCGATGGGGATCACGCGCTCGATTCTCAAGGCGTTCGGGCTCTCCAAGTAGGGCACTCCTACCCCTCGCCGGCCGTTTGTGCCCCCCCGGGTTGGCTGCTCACGTCGCTAGAGGGAGTACTGCTTGAGTGCCCGCCAGTCGTCATAGAGTTTTTGGGCAAGGTCCCAGACGAGCTTCTGCTCCAAATGAGAATGAGGTTCTCCGTAGGGGCACACGATGTCCCCGCGTGCGTTCAGACGCAGTCCGAGCACGAGACTCACAGCCCACTCGGGGTGCCAAGCGGGGTCGATACGTTCGTTCCTAAGGGGACGTTGTTTGTCATAGACGACTAATCCGATCTCGGCCCGCGTCCGCCAACGCGAAGCGCGGCGAAAGTTTGTGTACACCGTCGAGCCTCGCGGGACAGATTCACGCAAGATCGCCATGGCCTCGTCTTGCTTCCGCTTGAGTTGGTCGGCTTCTCTCTGCTCTACCCGGGCCCACATGTCCCGTTTCGACCTACCAGTCGTCATGGTCTTGATCTCCTGGTCTCATCGGGCGGCACCTTACGCCGCGCGCGTGGCGCGCCGGAAGACCTACTCGAAAACGATAGGAGCGACGCGGCGGTTCCTTCGGGTGTTCGGACTGAGCAGGTAAGGCCGCATTCCTATGCCTCGGCGGACATAGTCATGTTTACCGGCGGTTGCTTCCCCTTTCGAGCGCTGGTGACGAGCTCAGCCGAGAGTGCGCGTATCACCCCGGATCCGGGCGGTCCTCTCCTCGGATCCGCCAGGCCACCTGTCCGTCGTCATGCGCGCCAGACGACCGACGCGACCAGGGCGTTACTCGCCCGACGGTCAGGGGCACCTCTCGTACGCCTTGAGTATGGTGACGGCGTGGCGGAGATCACTCGTCGACGTTCGGGCGAACTGGTCCGCGGCGTACTTCAAGTCCTCGCTGAGCATCCTGACGGTCTCC
>JACTVF010000246.1 GCA_019695435.1 Methanoregulaceae archaeon
GTTGCCTGCTTGTTCTCACGGAGTACATGGTGCGGGAAGACACGGACCTTGAAGTGGAAGTTCGTCCTTCCGACATCCTTGAGCAGTTTCCTGTTGATCGAGATACGGGATGCCTCAAGGGCACTGTGCCGGATCTGGCAGGTCTCTTCAACGATCAGGTCAACCTCCGTCGGGAATTCCTGGGAAAGGTTTCCCATCTCGAACTGTACTATCTTGTTGCCGGGAACCCCGCCCATATACTCACGTCGGGTATAGGCTTTCTTTGCAAGGTTCCTGTACATCTTTCCCGGTTTTCTTACCATCGCGTCCTACTCCTAGTGTATGAATCGTAAAAGCAGGCACGAAAAAGCGTATATTTTGTGGCCATCGTGCCGGCACACTTCACAAACTGCTTTAATAAAATAGAGATGTGGCGTATTAAACCTTACTGGACGAGATCTGACTCCTCCTTGATCATATCGAGCAGGTGACGCCGGATCTGGCCGAACTCGTCACTCGTGCGCTCGCGGGGACGGACACTCGGGATCGTGACGATCTCCTTGATCCTGCCCGGACGTTGTGTGAGGACGACGATGCGATCGGCAAGGAACACTGCCTCGTCGACACTATGGGTCACAAAGAGGATCGTCTTTTTTGTCTTCTCCCAGATCCGGAGAAGTTCGTACTGCATCCGGTTGCGTGTCTGGGCGTCGAGCGCCCCGAACGGCTCATCCATGAGAAGGATTGATGGTTCGATGGCGAGCGCCCGTGCCACGGCCACCCTCTGCCTCATGCCCCCGGAGAGCTCATGGGGGTACCTGCGTTCGAACCCTTTGAGACCCACAAGATCGAGAAACTTCTCCGCAGCTGTCACGCGGTCCGGTTTATTCACCCCTCGTAATTCAAGGCCGAGCATCACGTTCTCCTCTACCGTCCGCCACGGGTAGAGGGAATACTCCTGGAATATCATCGCCATTTTCGGGCTGGGGCGGGTGACCGGTATACCATCAACGGATACCGACCCTGATGACGCGGACTCCAGTCCGGCAACAATACGGAGCAGGGTGGTCTTGCCGCAGCCCGAGGGTCCCAGGATGCAGATGAATTCCTCGTTATTGACAGAGAGCGATATGTGGGAGAGTGCATCGATCGTTTCTGCATCATCTGAAACAAACGTCTTTGAAACGTCGTTGATGGAAAGAGTCATCGCTCCAGCCCCCTCCACCCGAACCAGCGTTTTTCCACTGCCTTGAACCCCTGGTCGACCACGAGGCCAATCAGGCCGATCACGATGATGCCGGCGATGATTACGTTGATCTCCCCCAGGTTGTAGGCGTACATGATCAGGTAACCGAGGCCGGAGGTCGGGCCGGGCAGGAGCTCTGCGGCGACCACGCACATCCACGAGATCCCGAAACCGACCCGGAGGCCGGTCCAGATGGTAGGGGCGGCACCGGGGATAACCACCTTGGTAAGGACCTGGCGTTCGCTTGCCCCAAGCGTCGTACCCACTTCGATCCAGGTATTCTTGACTCCCCGTACCCCATCTACAGTATTGAGCAGGATAGGGAATATTGCCCCGATAAAGATGATGAATACGATAGAGACGATCCCGATCTTGAACCACGCCAGCGCAAGAGGCACCCAGGCAAGGGGAGGCACCGGGCGGAGGATCTCTAAGGTTATGTCAAAAAAATCGTTCAGAACCGAAAACCTGCCCATGCCGATCCCAAGGGGGATGGCGACCGCCGCTGCGAGGGCAAACCCGAAAACCACCCGCTCGATACTGACAAGGGCGTTGTCCACAAGACTTCCGGTACCGAGGACGTCTGAAAACGGGGAAAGCAGCACCGGAATTACCGTCTCAAGTTTTGGCAGGAAAAAAGGGTTGTTGACGATAATTGCCACAACCTCCCACCCGATGATGAGGAGAATGGGCAATACCAGTCCGAGACGCCG
The DNA here is from genome assembly GCA_019695435.1 of Methanoregulaceae archaeon. GTDB lineage: Archaea > Halobacteriota > Methanomicrobia > Methanomicrobiales > Methanospirillaceae > Methanoregula. Next base: position 1,939 of record JACTVF010000246.1, read on the forward strand.
CGTCATTGTTCCTGAATATAATGACACGCGATCCTAATCAAACCTTCACTTCGGTGACGGCAAACCCGCTGTTCTGGAGTGAATACCGGATCATGACATCCTGGATGGAGCCTTTTCCGGGGGCTGCAATCACCAGCGGTTTGCCGGCATCGGAGCGCTGCTTTGCCCATGCGGCAAAACTCTGCCAGTCCGTGGCGGATGAACCTTTTGTTACGACAAGGCCGCTCCCGAGGTTGTCAATCGGATAGGCAATGGTGATCGGGATACCCTGGTCAATTGCACTGATCGCCGGCGGGACACCGACATAGGACATCTGGATCGCATTTGTCGCCGCAAGCTGCATCAGGCCGGGCCCGGCATTTGCTGATACAAGTTTGACCGTGGCGACTTTCTGGCCGTTCACGAGGAAGTCTGCGACATCCGGTTTTGCCTTGGTAAGGTCTTCGGGTTTGAGGGCGATGCCGTACGTGTCATTGAAGTACTGCCAGTCCTTGACCGCGACAAAGAGTGCGGAATGATCCAATGCCATGAGGTACCCGACATTCACCGTGTTCTGCAGGGGTGCAGGGGTGGTCACGTTCTTTGCGGCGATGATGGCCGAGGCGCTCTGGTATGGCTGGAAGTTATAGAGTACAGCATCACGGTCTGAACTGTTCTTGACAAAACCGTTGATCGTTCCAATGCCGATGAGTGCCTGCACGAAATCCGAAGTACTGGACTTCCATGAGTCAGAGGGATCGTTCGTGAACTCAATGGTCGGCAATGCGTTGCTGACCACGGTCACCGATGAGACGCTCACGTTCCCGTACGTAAAGTTCTGTTTGCCGGCCAGCCAGTCTGCGGCGATACCGGCGGATTCCTGCGGGTGATCGTTGATGTATTGGGTTGCCGCCAGATTGAGCGCGGAGAAGTCGTTGACGAAATCCGGGTTCTGGGCATAGAAGTCCTTTCGCACGATAAAGACATTCTGCGGGTGGTTGCTCCATTCGCCGGTGGGCGGGAGGTCCTTGGAATAGACCGCTACCTGACCGATGTTGCTTTCCACTCCTGCCTCGACAACCGGCTGCCAGGCAATATACCCGTCGATCTGGCTGGTCGCGAGCAGGGACGGCATCGGGCCGACACCGGCCGTTTCGAGTATTCCTACGGTTCCGTTCGTGGCTGTGGCAGATGTGGCAGCGGCGGTACTGCCGGTACTGCTGCTTGAAGTACCTGCAGACTGCGTGCAGCCGGCAGTGAATACTACAAGCACAAGGGCAAGTGCGATGAGCGCAATTGCTGTAATCTTCAGGATTTTCATAGCACAGGATTATTCGGCCAATAATAAAAAAGTGTACTATTCGGGCAGAATATTTTCCTTTTTGGCTGTTTTTTGGGTATTTTCGTCTACAATTGGAGAAAATTTTCACGTGCATTGTCCTTAAATGTACGCTTGGTGGACCCGGGCCCATGCTTTTTTTGGACAACAGAGGAAATATATTCCCTTGATTAATCCTATTGTATCTTTAGTATGGCACATATGGACCCTATTGACCGGCTCATGCGCGCAGCTCTCAATTCAGATGGGGAGTTTGTCGCAACATTAAATGACCTCTTAAAGAACGATTTGCGGATAAGCGTCCGGGATCTTGCAGAGCACTGCGGGATTGCCCAGAGTTCGTTATACAAGATCCTGCACGGGAAACGTTCGCCTAACCTTTCGACCCTGCGGGAGATTGTAAAGGCCCTGCGCCAGTTCTACCACGTAGGAGATGAAAACTTCATCGGCCTGATCGCTGCCCGGCCGGTGCTCGAAAGTGTCGAGGAACGCCTTGCCGATGTGGACGGCCACCATATGCGGGTCCGGGAGTATCCCGTCCACACAATGGAGGATGCCATTGTTGCTGCTGTCCGTGCCGAACGGGAAGGAGCGATCGCAATTGTCTGTGCGCCGATTGCGTCCAGCATCATCGAGCAGCTGGTCCATGTTCCTGTTGCGACGATTATCCCGCGCGAGTCGGTCCAGCGGGCGATCGAGCTTGCTGCCCGGAAGGCGTGGATTTAATCGATCCGCGCACAAACATGAGTGTAAGAAAGAGGGTACTCCTGAGGTGAACGGATGCGAACCGATGTAGTGAGGCTGGGACGCCTTTCAGGTGAGAGGTCGGGAGAGATGATGCGTTTCCTCTCATCGATGCGATCCGACCGCTGTATTGCCGATGCCGATGTGCTGGTAGATATCGCCCACGTGCTGATGCTTGAACGGCAGAAGATCATCGGCACCGATATCGCAAAGCAGCTCCTGCCGGCACTGCTTGAACTCAACAGCGAGGGCGTTCCCGAGGAGGTCTTTGATGACCGGTTCGAAGACGTCCATGCGGGTATCGAATCGCTCCTGATCGAGGCCGTCGGCGCCGATGTCGGCGGCCGCATGCACATGGGCCGGTCGCGGAACGATGAAGTTGCCACCTGTATCCGG
>JACTVF010000247.1 GCA_019695435.1 Methanoregulaceae archaeon
GGCAAACGAGTGCGCTGCAAACGAGTGCATATGATACATCATGTGAGGTGGCATTGTAAAGTATAAGTTACGTCCCTTTATATGCTTTCACCTGCCGGCAATGAGCCGGATCATTGTAAGCAACCATCTCAAAAGTATTGGAACATTACCATCGTAAAAATCAAAAATACCGGAGGGTGGCAGAAGACCTGCACCGTGCGGGGTTATAAAGAAGGTAACGGCCCTCGGTAACAGCCGGCATGGACATCCTGCAAATAAGTGTTCTTTTTTGTGCGAATTCGTTCCTCTCAGCCGTGTCCGTTTTATTTAAAATTTCCTGGGAGGCGATGGACTTAAGGGATCATTCTGGAGACCATCATATCGTGAAAATTTATTATTTCCCGGAATTTCCTGGTAAAGTCCGGTCACCGTACCAGGATCCCCCCAGTTTTATATCAGACCTTTAATCCTTACCATCGCGACGACACCTGCAACCGATGGCAGTGCGGTGCTGGCGAGCGCTCCCTGCCACCCGATCACCGGTACGAGGCTTTCGGTGATCAGGGGAGCCGAGAGGGCGGCAAGCCCGACCATCAAATTCAGGATGCCGGATGCAGGACCGGCATGTTCCGGGCCGACGATCTCCCGGGGCGAGGCGAAAACCGTTGCCGGCGTCATCCCCCACACGATCCCAAGCACGACAAAAAAGAGTGCCCATGGCAGGAGATCCAGGCCGAGGATGAAGATCACCGGGCAGAGGAGGAGCCCCGCTGCCATCGATGCGAGAATAAAAATTCTCCTGGTGCCGAACCTGTCCGAGACCATGCCGGTGATCGGGGCTGCCCAGATGATCATCGAGACGGGGAGGATCGCAAGCGCTGAGGCGACAAAGAGACTGAAGCCGAGGACAGTGGAGAAATACACGGGCGCAAGGGACGTTATCCCGAGCAGGTAATAGTTGAGCGAGAACCACGCGACCGCAACGAGCCACATCCCGCGGTCGAGAAACGCGGATTCGACGCACTCATGGGAGAGGCAGGCCGACCGCTCATCGGCGAAATACCCGCTGATCCGCGTTCCGTCGTCAGCCGGTTGTTTCGCGAGGAGCGCCCATACGATGAGGGACGCGAGCGCAAAGAGAAAGGAGAACCAGAGAACCGATATCCATCCGTACGAAGCGATGAGGACCGGGGCGAGCACGAAGATGAGAAGCCCTGAGACGGGGAGTGTCGCCGACCAGATGCCCGTCGCAAGGCCCATCTCGTCTCTGCGGAACCAGACTGAAAGGGCGCCCACCGGCCACGTAAATGCCATCCCAAAGCCCAGCCCCGCGATGAACCGGCCGATGAATATCCCCCAGAACGTAGGGAACCCTGTTGTGATAAGAGCGCCAAGCGTGATTGTTCCGAGGCAGGCGATCCCCGCAGTTTTCCAGCCGAGCCGGGGGGAAAGGATCGCAAACGGGATCGCCATGACCGAGATTCCGAGACCAAAACTGGTCATTGCGGCGAACCCGATACCGGCAAGTGATACGCCAAGAATTTCGGTCAGGGCGGGGAAGAGCGGCGGCATCGCAAAGAGTGCGATCGGCCCGGCCATGCCGGCGAAAAATGCGGCAAAAAGAATTGCCCACCGATACCGGTAATTCCCGCTCTCCGGCACAGATCCACCCCGTAATGCAAGACAATGGTCACCGGGGATATTTGGAAGTTTCGCCGGCACGGGTCACGTCCCGGGACAGGGGATGATCCCTCCCCATCATCCCGTCATGAAAATGCTGAGTTTCCCCGGGTTTCCCGATATAATCGGTCACCATAACAGGACTGGAATTCAACTCCCCGGAGAAATCTTCAAAATATCTCTCTTAACGCTCTTGGGGGCTTCGGCACGTGTTGCCTCCGCCCCCCGTCACTGTGGCATCCCCTATGGAGCGATAAACCTTGAGAGGGTAATACAATATAATCGCGAAAGCAGCAGGGGCGGTTCGGGGGGACAAGCACTCTCCCCCTCCGTCAATATGTTGTTTCCAACAGGATACCCGTCACCTGCCTGAAAAGATCTGAAAAAACGGGTGGTACCCGGTCTTTCCAGTTATACGTTTTTCCTTTCGGTGCCCAACAGCAAAAGGAACAGGCTTTGCGCCACAATGGTCCGCTCCAGCTCACCGGTATCCACGCTCTCGTTTGTCCCGTGAATGCGCGAACATGCAGCATCCTCGGCCCCCCAGAGGATGAAATCGGCGTGAGGTACGGCGGCGTGAAGCTCATGCAGCAGGGGTATCGAGCCTCCGGTTCCTTTATCCCGAACCGTTTTTCCAAAGGCGGTTTCCAGTGCACGGCGGGCTGCCACCAGCCCGGGACCCCCGGCCGGGCAGACAAAACCTGAAGAAGCACTCACTTCCTGCACTTCGACATGGACGTTCCAGGGTGCGACCGCACGCAGGTGATCCATCAAGATATGCAGCTCGCGATCGGGATCCGCGTCCGGGGCGATACGCATGCTGATCTTTGCGGCAGCCCGGGGGATCAGGATGTTCGCGGAAGCGCTGATGGAGGGGGCATCAATCCCGATCACGGTAACGGAGGGTTTCGACCAGATGCGTGCGCCGAGCGGTCCGGTGCCGATAAGGTCAACACCCTCCAGCAGCCCTGCGCTCTCCCGGTAGATTTTCTCCGGGTACTCCATGGTTGCAGGGGGATCGGAACGGAGGCCCTGCACTGCCACGTCGCCTTGCGCATCGTGGAGCGTGGCCAGTATCCGTATGAGGGCGATCAAAGCATCGGGTGCTGCACCCCCGAATGCCCCTGAGTGGACCGGACTCTCAAGGGTTTGAACTTCGACGATACAGGAGACCTCGCCCCGAAGGGACGTCGTGAGCGCCGGGTCTCCCACGGTGAGGTTGCCATTGTCGGCCACAATAAATACGTCGCACCGGAAGAGATCCGGGTGAGCGGCGACGAACGCGTCGAGGTGGCTGGTCGTCTCCTCCTCACCCTCGATGAGTACCTTCACGCCTACGGGTGGTTTTCCTTTATAGACCCTGATGGAGGCCGCGGCGATCACGATGCCCGACTTGTCATCGGTAGCCCCCCGCCCGTAGATGCGCCCGCCCTTCTCCACCGGCGTCCAGGGATCCGTCTCCCACCCGTCCTCTTTTCGTGCCGGCTGGACATCGTAATGTGCGTACATCAGGACGGTCGGCGCACCGGGAGGGGCGGGGATCTCCCCGTACACTGCCGGGTATCCCCCGGGGATATCGATGAGTCGGACTGCCTGCAGCCCGTACTCTTTGAGCAGCGCAGCCGTTGCATCCGCCATCGCAGTGACGGGTCCAGAAGGATAGCCGGGAAAGGCCACCGATGGATACCGGATAAGATTTTTAAGTTGTTTCACGACATCGGGCATCATCGCCCGCGTTTTCGAAACGATCTCTTCGAACATTACCTTATTTCCCATGAGTACAGCTCCGGATATACTCGTGTCTGAAGGGGCTTATACTATCTTTTGTTGATAGTTCTCCTGTCGCTTTTTGAGGAGGGCGATGGATTCCATGATTCTCTGTTTTCTGGTATCATGGAAATAACAGGATGGACAGGTTTTTTATTATCATGCGGGATTTTTTAGTTTGATGCGCAACTAACGCTTACTTTACGTGATCTTTTTCCTATGGCCGGGATAACCATGAGATACAGCACCTGCCAAAAATATTTTCCCTGTACAAGGACTCAGGAGATATGATGGACAGGAAAAAAATCCGGCTTCTCCCCGGTGCACTCATTATCCTTGTTCTCCTTTCGGCAGGATGCATCGGTGTACGTCCCGCAGAAAATACCACGGCGCTGCCGACAGTTTCCCCGATCGTCACCCCCACGACACTGGCGCCACTCCCTGGTACGGAGAGCCCCACCTCTCCAACACAGCCTCCAGAGGCAACTCCTGCGGTTACACCCATATCAGTACCGGTTGTCACGCTGACAACAAAACCCATCCCTCTCCCCACAACATCTTCAATATACATCGAAGGAGTTAATTTTCACGTCGCTCCGCTTTCCTTCGACAGCGCGGGGGTTGTCACAAAAGGAAACATCACGTTATCGGGAGTGATCGATTCCCTCTCATTCTATCCCTTAAAAGTCGTTATGAGGGGGGAGATGTACGGTCCCCACTCCCTCCCCGACACGCCAAAAGCAACGGCCTACGATACGATAGCGATCTCTCCCCATGGTACATCGGGATTTACGCTCGAGATGGACGACTATGTGTTTAACGACTGGCCCGGGTATGCGGTCGAGCCCGACACCTGGAACCTGACGATAATGAATGTCTCTGTGGCGTCACCATAAAAACCGGATTATACTGATCCGGGCTGATGGCCCCCCGACCCCCATGGGTCAAGGGGGGGCCACCGTGTCGA
>JACTVF010000248.1 GCA_019695435.1 Methanoregulaceae archaeon
CGTGAGGATCGCTACCGCACGATGGCTGAAGAGTGCGTCGAGTACGTACTCCGTGATCTGCGCGATCCGGGTGGTGCATTCTATTCTGCAGAAGATGCAGACGGCCCGGGCGGGGAAGGGGCGTATTATTCGTGGACCTTCGATGAACTTTCCGCGGCGCTTGGCCCGGATGATGCGGCCTTTGCCACGTCTGTTTTCATCCTGACACCGCTTCCCGCTTCCACGCAGGGTCGCAGAAATTCCGATGCGCAAAAAAGCGGGCAACAATTCATCCTCTCGGCTGCCGGGCCGAGTCCTGTCCTCGCACAGGTCCTCTCTATAACAGCTGACGAACTTGTCGCCCGCCGCGAATCAATCCGGTCACGGTTATTCGCAGCCCGCGAAAAACGTGCCCGGCCTGCACGCGATGACAAGATTCTCACAGATACCAATGCGCTCTTCTGCACTGCGCTTGCCCGTGCAGGCCGCGCATTTAAGAATCCTGTCTATATTAGTGCAGCATCAGGGGCCGTGCAGTTTATCCTTAAATTCCTATCAGGCAAAGACCAGGGTCTCCTGCACAGGTACCGAGACGGTGAGAGCGCAATTCCCGCGTTCGCGGATGATTACGCACACCTCATCTCGGCGCTTATCGCGCTCTACGAAGCAACGTTCGATCCCGCGTACCTTTCCCAGGCACTCGATCTCAATTCCGCATTTGTCGCACATTTTCAGGACCAGAAAAACGGCGGGTTTTTTACCACGTCCGACCATGCCGAGAAACTTCTGGTGCGCAAAAAAGAGTGGTACGACGGCGCAGTTCCTACAGCCAATGCGATCACATTTGAAAACCTCATGTGGCTCGCACGGGTAACGGAAGATAAGAACCTTGAAACGGCTGCGATGGCATGCTCACGTTTTCTTGCAGGTACAGCAGAACGTGCCCCGATGTCAACCACTGCATTCCTCGCTGCGCTCGCCTGCTCGCCCCGTGTCGGAGATACGCAGGATCTGGTGATTACCGGTAACCCTGCGCAAACGGATACCCGCACCCTGCTCGATGCCGCCTGCGATCAGTACCTGCCCGGCCTGATCGTCCTGGACCGGCTCCCGGAAAAAGCCGGGGATGATCTCGAAGCTCTCGCACCGGTTGTACGAGGGCGTACTGCTATAAACGGCCATGCAACGGCCTATCTCTGTACCGGCCATACCTGCCGGGCACCGGAACATGACCCTGTGGAGCTGGCACGAGTGTTAGGCGAATATAAAATGACGAATGACGCAGCATAAAGTTCTGGAAATGCATTAAAAGGGAATAAAAAAGATTACAGGTTTTTTAAGGCGACAAGATCGCGGACACCCACCAGTTTCCAGACAAGCGACCGTTCCTCTTCAGCGATCTTTGCCGGTGGGTCGGCCGGGGAATGCCCGAGCGCGGCAAGGATGTTGCTGGAGAGTTTGCGCTCGACTATTAGATCGACAAATTTCTCCCGGATGATCTTCTTCTCTATTGAATCGTCTACTTCTTCGAGATATCCCTGTAGCGTGACAAACGTGTAGGACGAGAGATCCTTGGTATACTTCTCGATTTCCACCGAGACATGCGGGCTTTTCCTGAAATATTCCTGTTTCTTGCCGTATTTGGTGGAGAGGAAATACATGAAGGATCCATCGAACACGTACAGGAACGGCGCGATGTAGGGGTACTTTTCTCCCTGGAATGCGATCCGGCAGACATATCCTTTCTCGATCAACCGGTCATATTCCTGTTTATCCATCCGGGGGATCTTTACAACGTCCATTGATTCGCTCCAATCTGGATTCAGAGAGGGAGATAATAAACCTTCGTAAATCAGCCTGCGAAGATCGTACGTCCAGACGTGCATCTTATTTTTCGACCGGGTATCCCGCCACTATCCATGCCTGCATCCCTCCCAGAACGTTTATCACGTCAGAAAACCCGTGCTTTGCAAGAACGCTCGCGGCAAGGCTCCCCTTGTATCCGGAATCACAGTATATGAAAATGGGCCGGTCTTTTGGGATCTCTTGAGCGTGCTGCGGCAGCTCACCGACATACATATGTGTTGAACCCGGGATATGCCCGACGCGATCCCGATTTTTCCGGTCGCGGACGTCAAGCATGAATGGTTTTTCACGGATAAGCTGCTCTTTGAGGGCCTGCACCGTGCAGGTCCCAATCATCCCGATCGGCTGTGCAGCCCGGAACCATGCAGGAAAACCGCCGGCAAGCCAGCCCACCGTGGTGTCGTATCCCATCCGTACGAATTGCCGGAGCACAGGATTGAGATCGACAGAAAAATCGTCAACGAGAACGATGGGATGTCCATAGTCCAGGAACCAGCCGGCAAACGAGGCAATCCCGTCACGCCAGATCGAGAGACTGCCCGGGATGTGGCCTGCGGCAAAAGCCGTGGGGGAACGTATGTCCACAACCTGGCAGCCGGAAACAATTAGCGAGGCCACTACAGGAACCGTAAGCGGGTGTGTCCGGGAGAGCGTGTGAAAGAGTGCCGGGCCTTCCTTGTTCACGCGCTCCATCTGACGGAAGTAGGGTGGCATGTATGGGGAATCGGAGGTCCGCCGGGCGACAAATGCATCGTTCCCGAGTGCCAGGACCGGGTTGGTGCGCTTCTCGTATCCGATGGTGGAGAAGGGATGATCGGTAATTTCGCTCCCGCATGCAGAACCGGCCCCGTGCGCCGGGCAGAGGATCACGCCGTCCCCGAGTGCCAGGATCTTCCGCGTGATACTGGCATACATTTTTTCTGCCATCTCCGCTTTTCTATCAGGCCCGAAAAAATCAGTCCTCGCAATATCACCGGCAAAAAGCGTGTCACCGGAAAAGACCATGTACGGCTCGCGTGAGACTTCCGTATCCACGAGAACAAGCGTGATGCTCTCCTCCGTGTGACCCGGGGTCTCAAGGACAGAGAATTCCAGCGTTCCAAGTGCGAACCGATCCCCTTCGCGGACACGATTCCCGTACGCAAAGTCCATCCGTGAACCGTGGTAGATCTGTGCACCGCACCGGTAGGCAAGTTCCGGTGCACCAGACACATAATCCTCGTTTCTGTGTGTCTCAAAGATATGAGTGATGACAGCATCGTGCCGGTCTGCAAAGTCGAGATAGGGTTCGCAATCCCGTCGCGGATCGATGACCGCCGCTTTTCCTCCCGATCCAACCATGTATGAGTTGTGGGACAGCCCTTCAGCAACGATGCATTCAAACCACATACCGGAATTCTCCTTCTTGTGGAATTCTCGTGCCGGGATCTATAAACTTTTTGCAGGTCAGAAAATACCAAAAAGATGGCAGGACCATTTGACACAGGTCCCGCAGGACATCGCGTAATTTCTTAATCCACAACCGGGTGCCGCAGGAGCAAAGATTTTCCTGATCCGATTGCCTGACTGCGGATGATCCGGCAGATCTCCTGCAGGCTCACGGGACAATACCCCACGACTTCAGCGCTTACGTTAATTCTTTTTTTGGCGAAATTAATGAATGGGAACGCGCGAAGATCGTTGTTATGATGGTGGCCGTGGATGATCCAGCCGGAAAAACCGATCGGGGCATCTGCAGGGTCGTGGATAAGAATAAATTCCTGCCCGTCACAGGCAAGCAGGGCCGAGGGAACGGCAGTTCTGATATTCCCATCGTGGTTCCCGGCAACAAACGTAATATTCCCGTTGAGGAGCGTCCGGTACTCCGCTTCCGGGCGGGCGTCCCTGCCGTATCGCAGGTCCCCTAAGAAAAATACCTGATCCGGGGGTGCCACACAATAATTCCAGTTGGCAATCAGCACCCGGTCCATCTCCGCTACATCAGATAGGACAAATGGACGCGAGCAGTACCAGATGATATTTGCATGACCCAGATGGAGATCCGCAATAAGGAAGATCTGATCCGGCCCGTGGACGACCGGTGCGGAGAGTTCAAATCCCGCGCATTGTCGGTACAACGCCATGGACTGCTGCCATGCCCGGGGATCGTAAATCTCTTCTTTTTTGAGCCACCGGTGACTGAGCAGATCATACTCGCCGAGGATCTCCTCGTTATGCATAACGGTAATCCGTAGGCCGTCGTCATCGAGCAGGACAGGTTGTATCGGGCCTCCATGGTGGTGCCGGCGCAGGAATCCCGCCCGCTGCACCAGTGCGAGAATCCGGGTACGCAGGCCGGTGATGTTCGACCCGTCGGCAGGACGAGAGAGGACATCATGTTCCGGCGCAGCAAACCTGGATGAGATCTCTTCGGATTTACCTGGGGGGAGGCGGTTTGCGATGGTAACGTGGAACCATTTCTTGTCGGGCTGCAGGTCCCACCCATTCAGGCTG
>JACTVF010000249.1 GCA_019695435.1 Methanoregulaceae archaeon
AGGTCTTCGAACTGGACACGACGGAAAAAAGCCCCGCCACCTGCGCCGACGCGGTTGAGCAGTTTTACCTGGGTGAGATCCCGGCGGCATTCGGGTCGATCGATTGGTCGGCATTTGTAGTGGTGTCGCCATGACGCTTGACCAGTTCCGCCCGCATGTGAAGGTCTACTTCGACCCGCTGGTCCGGTTCGCCATCCGTTGTAAGATCACGCCAAACATCCTGACCATCGCCGCGCTTGCGGCATCGGCCGTGGCCGGCTGCCTCTTCTTTTTCCGGCTGGAGATCTGGGCTGTCCTTGCGGTTGCAGTGAATGCCTTCTGCGACGCGATGGACGGTGCGGTTGCCCGGGAGATGAAGAACCCGAGCCTGCGGGGTGATTTCCTCGACCATGCGGTCGACCGGTACGCGGATATCTTCCTCATCACCGGTATCTTTGCGAGTGGCCTTGTGCCCTGGCCGATCGGGGTGCTTGCGCTCACTGGCGTCCTGATGTCCTCGTACCTGGGCACGCAGGCGCAGGCCGTCGGCGTGGGACGGGTATATGCCGGGGTGCTTGGCCGGGCCGACAGGCTCGTGCTGATCATGGTGGTTGGGATTATTTTCATCTTCTTCCCCTTGACAATCTACGGCCTGAACCTGCTCGGCTGGCTCCTCCTCCTCTTCGGGATCTTCGGCCATGTCACCGCGTTCCAGCGGTTCGCCTACGTCTGGCGGAAGATGGAATAGATCTCCCTTTTTGTTAATCCCGAAAAACCGGCTCTTCGCTGTTTCGAAAGGGGTAAATCCGGCTCTGACAAACAAGTTGATGGGGGCTAATGCCCCCAAACCCTCATTGCGATAGACTTCGCCGCTCCCGAAGGGATGCCCCCGCGGCGGCTCAAGTGACTGAATGTAAGATAAATTATTCGTTTAACGTATCCCCATAAAATTGAGGGGGCCTGAAAACAGGGTTTTTGGATCCTGTACTCGCTGCGTTTCCGAGTATTATTTTTACGCGCCGTTTGTCGTGAGGTCCCGGATGTACTCCAGCGCCGCGATCGCGTCCTCCCGCTTCTGGTCGGCCGGGGATGCGGCGGCAAAGGCCACGAACCGCTCTTTTGTCGTGTTGTCAAGGGCGTCCCCCGCGACGGCAGCGATCTTCGGGTACGTGCGCTGCGGGTAGAAGACCGAATGGGCGGCGGCGAGGAGCGCCGCGTGCACCGCCGGGGTGATGATGCCGGCGGTCTCGGCTTTTTTGAGGGTGCAGCGGATGTTGATAAGCGGCTCGGAGAGCGAGTATCCCGAGACCGGGTCAAAGACGAGCGCCACTTCATCGTCGGAAACGAGCGTGCCGTTCTTGTACATCCGGTAGATCTTCCCGATACCGGTCATACCCAGCGTGTCCATCTCGGCGGCCCGGAGCGCCCCCATGCTGGACGCTCCGACCACTTTTATGCCTTTTTTTAACGCGGCGAGGATCTCCCGGTGGGCAACGGCGCAGTCCTGGTGGAAGACCCCGTCGACGAGGCCGATAATATCAGCGCCGTCTGAGACAGCCGCGAGGATGTCGCCCCGTTTTGCTGGCGGCCGGTACTCTGCGGTGAGGATCTTCTCTGCTGATGAGAGATCAAGGCTTGGCCCGAGAAAGACGATGATTTTTGGCATGCTTCACCCTGTCACCCCGCCGCTCCGGGTCCATCGCGTAGACCTCGAGGCCTGGGACGATCACCCTGACCACCGGCACACCGATTTCCTCTCGGGACAGGTCGGCGACGATTACCCGGTCGAGCCCCTGTTTTTTCAGGGCATCGATGGCAAACCGGATATCCTTCGCGAAATCGTCGCTGTCAAATGACCGGAGGGTAATGTAGTCCACGGTTCCGTTGTCCCTGAACCAGTACCCGTTGATTCGTTTCGCCCGGTCATAGCCCATCCTTTTCCTGAGCCCGGCGGTCGTCGTGTCCTCACGGGCGCCGTGGATCTGGGTGAGCCGGCTCTGCGCCACCTCAGTGAGCGCCCGCATCGCAGCGATCCGTGCGCTCGTGTGGGTGCCGATCCCGATGGTGAGCAGGGTGGGGTCTTTCAAGAGCACATCGTCTGCCACCGCCGCCATGGTGGGGATGCCGATGTCGCTCGTTATGTCCCGCAGGGTGACCTCGACCTGTGCCACGGCAAACTTCTTTTGCATATCCACGAGCACCGGGTCATCGATACCAGTGACTGCCGGGCCGGTGTCCCTGCAGGCTTCGACGAGCGACCATGCGTCCCGTTCGATCACTTCCGAGAGTGCATGGAAGATCGCCTCTTCTATGGTGTTCCCCGAGGCAAGGCCGTTTGTGGAGGTGCGGAAGATCTGCCGGAAATTCCTCGGGAGCGGGTGGAAGACTGCCTGTGCCGGCACGAGCACCCGTTCGTCGTTTGCGATATCCCAGCCCTCAACCCAGGGGAGCACGTGGCCGGTTTCCATATCGGCGGGGAGGATGAGGTCTTTGGGGTTGACGGCCGGTTCACGCCCGTCCAGCATCTCGAAGGTGTCCAGCCGTACCTTCCGATCGTGGATCTCCGAAGAGTACCGCTCGATGCCTTCCATGATCGCTGAGATCCGCGATTCTTCGACGGTCGCCCCCTTACCGTTGTAGACCGTGATCGCCCCGTCGTCCGCAGTCGGGCGGATGCAGGAGAAGACGGGGATGCCGATCCGGTCGAGGTCGGTGATATTGGCGACCCGGGTAATACCGGCAGCCGGCACTTTGGGTTCGATGCGTGCGAGGGTTTCTTCGAGCGGCACTGCCCGCTGGGTCTCTTGGTTGTAGGTTTTCTTGCAGGAAGAAATGAGCATGGAAGTCACCAGGTATTGCCGTGCGGACGGGATTGTCCTTTCAATGAGGTTTCACGTTATTGTGGTTTATACATGTTCATTTTTCGGCAACGTGGCGGGCGGTCGCACGTCACCCCCGGGTATATTATCTAACCGCGGCAACGGTGATATGAGCTATGGATTATACCTATATTATCCTGAAATTCCTCATCGGCGGAGGCGTCATTGTCGGGGTGACGCTTCTCGCAGAGCAGGTCAATCCGAAGTATGGGGGTATCCTTGTGGCGGCCCCGATCATCACCTCGCTTGCAATCCTCTTTACCTGGTCCGAGACCGGGCAGGCAACGACCCGGCAGCTGATCATCGGGGCATTCTGGTTTGCCATTCCGACCCTGCTCTTCCTTCTCGTGCTCTATCTCCTCCTGGCACGCTACCCGTTCCTTCCCAGTTTTGGCGGGGCGCTCGGGTTCTGGCTTGCGGCGGTCGTGGTGATGAACCGCCTGCTCACCCTGATGTGACAGTCCGACTGGTATCCGTAAGATGATCCTGAGGTATTACGTGGGAACCCGGACCTTTCCCGCTCACGCGGTCCCCTGCAGGAACCGCAGGATCTCGCTGATATCCGGCACCGAGTGCACCGGGTAGACTTTGACTAGGGCGACCTTTTGCTGTTCGTCCACGATCACATTCGCCCGCTCCGAGAACCCGTTCTCTTCCCGGAAGAGTCCGTATTTCTGTGCCACGGCCCCGTGCGGCCAGAAGTCGCATAAGAGAGGGGTCCGCGTGACGCCGATACTCTTTGCCCATGCCTGCTTGCAGGGCCGGGAATCCACGCTGATGCCGACCGGGACGCAGTTCTGCCGGGCAAATTCGTCGACGTTCACCTCCAGCGACTTCATCTGGGCGGCGCAGAAGTCCGTCCACGCGAGGGGATGGAAGGAGAGGAGGGTGCGTTTTCCTGTCTGTTCGTAGAGGTCGAAGGTTTTGTCGTTCTGGTCTTTGAGCGAGAAGTTCCGTGCCGGGTCGCCCGGCTGCACGATAACCGACTGCATGGCTGATGTCTCCTGTCACGGGAGCATCTTGCGCCATAAGGCTATCAGGGTTTGGGTGGGGGCAGGAAACCCCGGGACATCCTGACCTGGGGGTGGCCGGGTGCCGGGTGGTTATGGTGCAGGGAAACGGAGGTACCTCCCGCCATGATCCCGAGGGGGTAGTTCACCCTCATGCTGAGCAAGTAAAGAGTGGGGGGGTCGCCCATAAAAAAGAGGATGGGGGGCCGGGGATATCCTCTCCCCGCTTTACCGGAAGAAGAAGGGGTCGGATCGGGAGCTGCTAATGTGCTAATCTCATTCGCCATGCGGGGTATGGTACCGATTCCGAGATTCCGTTCCTCCAGCATACACAACAAAAACGGTCTGTTCTTTAATTCATCATGCGTTTTTCGTGAACCGGTACGCCTCGTGCGGTACAATTATCTCGAACCGTACACCTTTGTCGGGGTCACCGGTTTCTTTGATGTTCATACCGGAAAATTC
>JACTVF010000250.1 GCA_019695435.1 Methanoregulaceae archaeon
GCCCACCAAAGTCCTACGCCGTCAGGCACGGATTGAGATTCTCGAACAACTAAACCCGAGCGGCCCGGTAGTGACTCAGGCGGAAGAGATCGAAGAGGCCCGGCAGATTGTCGATGAGGCCATGATGGCGTGGCGTGAATCTTTGCGTCAGGCCAGCGTGACGTTGCACAACGCCATTGTCGCTATGGACCCCGCCCTAAAACGGCACGTCCAAGCTGACCATTACGATGAGCGGCTCTTTACGACCTACTGGGTTGACTGACACCGGCTTGGTGAGAGTTGAGAACATCCTATTGGAGACCAAGCCATGTACCGAAGTCTGTTCGATCTGCTGGTTGCCGAAGCCGATGCCGACGACTGCGATGCCGCCTTCCCCTTTGGACAGTGCCATTGCGGTTGTGCTCTGGAAGAGAACGGAGAATGCCCCGACTGCATCCAGCGGGAGATCGACGAGAAGTAACTCGCCATCCTTGAAGCATCAGCCCTCGTGTAATCGGGCACGGGGGCTGTGGCTGCTGAAATCCTTCCGAAAATTGAAGCTGCGTTGCAAAAGTCGTGGGCAAACAATTTTTCACGAATCGCCTGAGCGTGTGACACCGGGACGGCCTTCCAGAGTGGCATGCCGCCCACCTTTTTGTTATCCTTCTTCTTCGAGAATCCTGCCGCAGGGGTGAAAGCGCAGGCAAGGTCGAAGATCGCAAAACACCGCCGCCGCCGAAACATCACCGGCCGGTAGGATCGGTTATTAGGGAACGGCCAGAACTCCCGCTCCCAGAGGTATCCTCGTGAAACTCCTCATCGTCTCGGACATCCACGGAAACTTGGCAGCCTTGGAGGCGGTGCTTGCGGCTGAGCCGCAGCGTGATGCCGTGGCTTTCTGTGGCGATGTGGTCGATTACGGACCGCAGCCGGTCGAGTGCCTTCGTTGGGTGCGGGAGAGCGCCGACCACGCCGTTCGTGGCAACCACGACAATGCCGTGGGGTTCGACATGGACTGCCAGTGCATGGGAACCTTCCGTGAGTATTCGGTCGCCACACGGGCTTGGCACCGCACCCTGCTGGATCAGACCGATTACGAGTTTCTGCGACAGTTGCCCACGCTGGATTTGTTCGAGTGGGAGAGAAAGCACTTTCGCATGGCCCATGCCACGCCGCAGGGCGATCTGTTCGAGTACCTCAGCGTGGAGCAATGGCGTGATCGAATTGTTGGAGTGGACGCCGATTTCATTCTTTTGGGCCACACCCATGTGCAAGGCGTGCAGACCTTTGGAACGATTACCGTCGTGAATCCGGGGAGCGTGGGCTTGGCTCGTGACCGCCAAGGGGAAGCCTGCTATGCGATTTTCCAAGACGGCCAGATGCAACTCAAGCGAATCCCCTACGACGTGGAATGTACCATAGCAGCGATGCGTGCGGCCCCGCTGCCCCATCAAGTGATAGACGGGATGGCTGTGGCCCTAACTGGCATCAGGTGAGCCGCCACTGGCGCAGGATCATCCACTCGGCGATGGAACTCAGGTTGGTCACAGCGTGACCTGCGTCCCAAGTTCCGGCAATCTTGGGTTCCTGCCAGACTGAATGCCCCGGAATCAAATCAAACAGCCGGGACTTTGCGGTTCCTTGGATCGCCGCCAAGCGGCGGCGTAGTTCGACACCTGTTGCAGCAACGCTCGCCGATCCACGGGCTTTGCCAAGTAATCATCACACCCGGCGTCCAGGCATTTCTGCCGGTCTTCCTTCATAGCGTGCGCCGTCAGCGCCAAGATCGGTCCCCGGTAGCCCATCTCCTGTAGCTTGCGAGTGGCCTCATAGCCATCCATCACGGGCATCTGCATGTCCATCAGAATTACATCGAATAGGCCATCCGTTCCCCCTTTACGGAAGGCGTGTTCCACCGCCTTCTGTCCGTCCTCGACCAGCGTCACTTCCGCTCCTGCTTTGCGCAACAGGAACGCAATCAAGCGTTGGTTGTCGGGGCCATCTTCGGCCAAGAGGATGCGGCAATTCAGCTCGGACGAATCGCTCTGGGTCGCCGCACTCGGTTCGTTGGCATCGGCTGAGTGTTGAGGAGACTTGGTGTCTTCCAGCGGCCCCGTGGCAATGCTCACGCTGAAGGTCGATCCCTTTCCCAAGACGCTGGACACGGAAATATCTCCGCCCAACATCAGGGCCAGCCGCTTGCTGATTGCCAACCCCAGTCCAGTACCACCATAACGACGGTGTGTCGATGTGTCAGCCTGAGAAAACGACTGAAAAAGCATGGCGAGGTGCTCATTAGCGATGCCGATCCCAGTGTCGATAATATCGAATCGCACTCCCCCACTTTCACCGGATGCGTTATTCCGTTCGACGACGACCCGTACTCCTCCCATCTCCGTGAACTTAATGGCATTGCCGACCAGATTGACCAAGATCTGGCGCAGACGAAGCGGGTCGGTTCGCATTTCCAATGGGATGTCACTTGCGTACTCGACTGCTAGCGCCAGCCCCTTGGCATCGGCCCGTACCGCCATCGTACTGACGACATCCGATACAACCTGCCGAGGAGAGCACGTTTGGATATCCAGATCTTGCTTCCCTACCTCGATCTTGGAAAGATCGAGAATATCGTTGATGAGGTCAAGGAGATGTTCTCCGTTGCGTCTAATGATCTGGCAGGCTTCCGTCGCCTCTTCTTTTGTTGTGCCCCCCAGGAGAATATCACTGAAACCAAGGATTGCCGTCATCGGCGTGCGGATCTCGTGGCTCATGTTCGCCAGGAACTCGCTCTTGGCCCGGCTGGCGGCTACGGCAGCCTTTTGTGCTTCTTGAATCGTCCGATTCGCAGCTTGCAAGGAATTAGCGTAGTCCCGCAACTCTTGTTCGGCCCGCAGGCGTTCCGTAACGTCTTGTGCCATCCCTACGAAGTAAGCTGGGCGGCCCTGTCTGTCCTTGACCAAGGAGCCAGCGGTGTGGTGCCACCGCCAGCTTCCGTCTTTGTGGCGAATACGGTACGTGCCATGCTGCGGCTCCCCCGTGGCTAGACACCTCTTGATTGCATCCTGACATACCGCTAAGTCTTCGGGGTGGATGAACGGAACAAAACTCTGTCCCTGGACCTCCGAAACGTCATGCCCGAGCATCTGGGTCCAGACCGGCGAGACAAAGGTAAGCGTGCCATCTAAGGACAGGGTGTAAATCGTCTCCGCAGCGTTTTGGATGATGTTCTTTAGCCTCTCTTCGCTTTCCCGGAGTTGATCCTCTGCACGTTTACGATCAGCAATATCATGGGCGATGGACGATGCACCGACAATCTGCCCGTCGTTGTCCTTGATGGGGGAAAGCGTTATGGACACATCCACGAGAGCCCCGTTCTTGCGACGACGAACGGTATCAAAGTGTTCCACACGCCCCCCGTCCCGCAGTCTCGAAAGGAGTGTCAAACCTTCGTCGAGCCGTCCTGGAGGCATGAGGATGGAGATCGGCTGCCCAACCATCTCATTTTCCGTATATCCGTAAAGCTGCTCCGCACCGGGGTTCCAGGAAGTGACAATGCCGTCAAGACTTTCTCCAATGATCGCATCGTGGGAGGAATTCACGATAGCAGAGAAATGGGCCAACTGCTTCTCGGCCCGCTTTCGTTCACTGATGTCACGGGCAAACGCACAGTTGAACTCCTTACCGTCGAATGTCATGTGGTTGACGCTGATCTCAACAGGGAAGATCCTTCCGGTCTTCGTGCGATGGCAACTGTCAATGACAAATGACTTCTTTTCCCGAATCTCTTTCCAGCGAAGCCCCCACCGGTCTCGGGTAACCATACTGTCGATATCGAATACCGTCATTGCCTGGAGTTCGTTAATGGAGTATTCCAGGACTTCGCTTGCCTTTCGATTGGCAAAGACAATCCGCCCTTCGGGATCAATCCATAAGATGCAGTCGGCCGCCTGTTGGACGAAGAAGTTGACCAGCCTCAGTGCGTCCTGTTCTCGCTTGCGGTCGGTGATGTCTTCCACCACCTCGATGAATCCTTTGACTCCACTGTCCGAGGCACGAACGGGAAAGGCTTGAAGCCTGACGGGATACGTCGTTCCATCGTCCCGGACTCCTACAGTCTCCACGTCCTCAGCCTTCCCCGTTTCCATCGCCCGAGTTCCGGGGCAGTGGGGGCACACCGCCTCTCGCTTCTCAAATACTCGAAAGCACTCTTGGCCGACGCACTCATCCTCCGGCCTGCCAATCATCTTTGTGTTGACGCCATTGATGGCAAGGATCTTGTGGTGTCGGTCGATGAGGGTGATGCCTAGAGCGATGTTCTCCACTAAAGTCCGATACCGATCTT
>JACTVF010000251.1 GCA_019695435.1 Methanoregulaceae archaeon
GGCTCTCGTACCAGGTGCGTGGTGTTGTTGCCGGCCGGCCTACAACCGGGGCCGGGGGCCACGTCTCGTTTGTGATCCGGGACGGCGACGCAGAGGTCCGGTGCATGGCGTACGAGCCGACCAAGAATTTCCGGGACACCGTAAGGGCGCTCGTGCCGGGCGATGAGATCGTCACGGTCGGGAGTTTCAAGAAGGGGAGCATCAACTTAGAGAAGATGAACCTTGTTGTGCCCGCACGGGATCTCCGAATAAAAGCACCCCTTTGCTCCGTGTGCAACAAACGCATGACCAGCGACGGGAAAGGCAAGGGATATAAGTGCAGGAAGTGCGGGGCGCACGCGAAGGACCCGGAGGTTCAGGAGTGCTCCCGTAAGCTCAGTGCCGGATGGTACGAGGTACCGCCGACCGCCCGGAGGCATCTGGCTAAACCACTGTGCAGAGGGGTACCGGAGAGTACGAAGGGAGATGCAATCATCGGGCTGATAAGGAAAAGACACTGCTGAAAAAGACTCGCTCAATGCTTATGCTGAAACCCGGCACTCACCCTGTCGTTTCTCCTGAATATATCATCCTATTTTACCGTTTGTTTATTCATGCATTCCATTTACGAAGATTTTTGTATCAGGGAAATCTTCTATAGATTATCCATATGTCAAGGTCAACGCGATGATCTCTGTCCTCTACGTCGATGATGAGCCGGATCTCCTCGAGATTGCCAAACTCTTCCTTGAGGAAGAGAAGATATTTTCTGTCGAGACCCTTTCTTCCGCAAGGGTGGCACTTGAACGGTTGAAGGTGAATCGGTACGATGCCATTATTTCGGATTACCAGATGCCGGAAATGAATGGCATTATGTTTCTCAAGCAGCTCAGAGCATCGGGAGATGCTACACCTTTTATCATATTTACCGGGAAAGGGCGGGAAGAGGTGGTCATCGAAGCGCTCAACAATGGCGCTGATTTTTATATCCAGAAAGGTGGTGAACCCAGATCGCAGTTCGCCGACCTTTCGAATAAGATTCGTCATGCTGTTTCCCTGAGCCAGTCCGAGAAGGCACTGGGGGTGAGCGAGGTAATTGAAAAGGAGATGGAGTACCATGAAAATGAACTCATAAAATTTTACCGTGAATCGATGGAAACGGCAAACAGGAAACTTACCCTCCTCTCTGGCATCACGCGGCACGACATTCTCGACCAGCTGAGCGTACTGCAGACATATCATGAAATGCTGGAAAAGATGATGCCCGACTCATCATATCATGAATATTTTAAAAAGATGAGGATCGCGACCAACCGGATCTCTTATGTCATCCGGTTCAACAGGGAATACGAGGAGACAGATGTCACCATACCGGTACGGACCAATATCAGCGCCATTGTTGAAGCCGCACGAAAAGACGAGATAACCGGTGATGTCCGGTTGGTAAACGATCTTCCTGAAGGAACCGAAATTCATTCCGATTTCCTCATCGCGAATGTCTTTTACACCCTGATGCACTATGCAGCCCGGGACGGCAGGAAAGCCACCACCCTTCGTTTCTCGTTACAGCAATCCGGTGGCAATTGTATCATCCTGTGCGAGGATGACGGGGAAGCGATACCGGCAGAAGATATGGAACGAATCTTCGAGCGTGGATTCGGGAACCGTACCGGGCCCGGGTTGTTCCTGGTCCGGGAAATTCTCTCCTTGTCCGGCATCACCATCAGGGTGACCGGGGAGCCGGGCAGCGGGGCCCGGTTCGAGATCACGGTGCCAAAAGGGGAGTACCGGATCGCTTAACGGATTAACCACGAGAGGGTCATCGACAGCGATCTCCTTTCTGCACGGCCAAAGTACTTTGGGGATTCCGTTTGCCTTTTTATTGAGAAATACACAATGAATTGTTGAATATTTTTGTTGAAGTTTATTTTAGAATTCTACACTCCTTTTCGTCGTGTCGAGCAATATTTTTTGTGATCCGGCCGGTCCGGTGATCCGGATCCGGTCCGGATCCCGGATCCGGATTTTCCGGATTTTTCACTCAGAAAATGTTATGATTTTCCTTTCCTTTTACTCGTATAAAAGGAAATGGACGGGTTTTAGGACGGGAATTCTTAAAAGACGATAAAAACATTGGGATTGAAAAATCCCCGGAAAAGAAACCGGGAAACCGGATCGATCTGCGCGGATCGACAAGAACAAACGACGGGTAAGTGCTCGCGCTCGCTAGCGTTCGCAAACTTCCCCGGGCTCCCTCACACTTCCCCGGTTTGCCGCTGGGATCTGCAGGTAGCTGCACTTGAGAGAGACCCTGGAGATAAGATCCTGCACGGGGTAGCAGGTCCGTTCCCGACAAATACCCGACATGCCCGACATCGCTTCATACCATACAGGTCCGGACCGAAAGTGAGAGTCAAAACAGGGGTTCTTTTTGATCCGGACGTATAAAACCCGGTCAGCCCTAATACTTGCCAACCGGGAGCCATGGTAACGGTCTCATGACGATAACTGTAGGATAAAGACGGGTATCAATCCGAGAAGTAATAGGAAAACACCAATAAGCATGTCACCGAACCCGGCCTGCCTCAGCCATACTACCTACTGGGCGTGCCCCATCTTCCAGGTAAGATGCCCGGCCATAATGAGAATAAGGCCCGCTGAAAAGAACGATAACAAAAAATGATAGGATGAATCCCTCACAGATTCTATTTTTTTTCGTCAGATGGTCCCTAAACCAGTTACCGGTTGGTCACCGTTCATACCAAAGGAGAAGGAATTGACGGTTCCACCGTTATTCGTGTTGCTGGAGGCGAGGTAGAACATACCGTTCGTTGTACGGAACACCATAACATGTCTGTGCTGAACCGGGAATAAATGATTCGTTGGAATTAGAGTCAATAATTGTCAGAATCCGGGCACTGTTATAAACAACCTGGAGGATATTTCCATCGTCAACAATAACCGAATTATTCGGGATTTCGTGAACAAACGTTGCCGGTTGATCCCCATTGATTGTGGTGATTGTCTCAGCCTGATCATCATCTGCCACGAACAGTTGTTGTCCGTTTTCATCAAATACAGTCGTTGTGTTATTTGCATGATAAATGATGGAACCAAATGGAACAGTCAATTCTTCCGTATTCTCGGCAGTAGTTAATAATGCGCCATAAGTAATTCGGATATTCTTTCCCGGGCTCAACTCACCGGTTACAGCCACCTTTTCTTGGGAATAGTTGAACTGTAATTGAGGAAGTGGAAGTGCACTTACTGCCTTGGCGGAAGAGGCGCTTGTAATGTCGCTTGTAATGTTTCCCGCATTTGCGATCGGTGCAATTAGTACTATCAAAGCTACTGCAATAAGTACTGTTAATAATACGAACCTTTTCGATTTCATTTAATCACGTTTTTTCCTATAAAGAGGTCTTAAGATTACAATCGCTGCAAGTATTTCGATCGGCAATGCAATTGGCAGAGGAGAAAATCGCGTCGTAGGAAGTACCGTTACTGCGCTGGTTGTTGGTTGAATCGGAGAAGGACTTGGGATTGTTGTTTGGGGAACATTGAGCGCTGTGCTATTATTTGTTTGAGAGAGAGTAATGAGCGATTCCGCGACTGCTTTAGGAATACCACATCCAGTTGTATTGCAAGGGAAATGTACGGGTTCAGATACATCGATTAAATACTGTCCATATGGCAAATTTTTAAAAGAATCTGTAACATTCACCGACCAACGGTTCGTCCCAGATGAAGCTGGCGATATTGGAAAATCTTTTATAGGGGCCGCCTCACAGAACGTATACTCACGTGAAAAGCATGGAGGATAGAAAGCAATATCCATCGTCAAATTTTCAGAAACCGGCAGGTTCGTTGTCCCGTTAATAAAGAACACATCGCCAATGGAATGGTTCCCGACGGGATCGATTGTGATAAATGGTGCTCCAGAAGAAGCCGTGGGGGTTGGAGTCGGGTTGGTAAGAGTATCTCCACCGGTTACGTTTTCAGCACCTGTTAGGGGTAAACATAAGACCAAAAAAACCATCACGAGAAT
Organism: Methanoregulaceae archaeon; assembly: GCA_019695435.1. Classification (GTDB taxonomy): domain Archaea; phylum Halobacteriota; class Methanomicrobia; order Methanomicrobiales; family Methanospirillaceae; genus Methanoregula. The sequence goes on from JACTVF010000251.1 coordinate 4,028, forward strand.
GAAAACGCCAAGTTTGTTTTTTGATTCATACATATTCTACAATCTTCCTTCTTTCTGTGATTTTTATGAGGTCACAAAAACATCAACTGAAAAAGTTACATGGCCTGCTTCATTAATGGTAGATTTTTCCGGTCGATTTCTGAACCCTTTTCGTTAATGTTGCCCGTTGATAATAATGAAATAAACCATTGCTCATATTAAAGATTTGTATTTAATTTTTTCAATTATACAACGATATTAAAATTTTTAAGGGCGTTGTAATCTTGAGTCCCTTTAACATGGCATGGGATGAA
>JACTVF010000252.1 GCA_019695435.1 Methanoregulaceae archaeon
TCAGCCGTGCGCCGGTGGCTTTTGCGATCTCTTCGGCGATCTTCGCGCTTGCGATGGTGACCATGTTCATGCCCATCGCATCTTTTGTATCGAATTCAAACCTGACAAAAACGCTTGTCCCCGCGATAAAGGTGACAAGGCCGGTCATCTTCCCATGGGTGGTGGTGGTCTGGGCAATCGCGGCAAGTTCCTCTTCGTGGGCTTCGGCCCAGTTTGCGATCTCTTTCGCGTGCCCGACACTTTCTGCGGCAAAGACCGGGGCCCGCGTCATGCCGTCGTGCAGGATCCGCACCTCTGCCCCGCCGGCCTTGGTGATCGCACTCGCCCCCCGGTTCACCGATGCGACCAGTGCGCCTTCAGTGGTCGCGAGCGGCAGCCAGAATGCACCTTTCGCGTATTCACCGTTGACGGTAAGCGGCCCGGCAATCCCGACCGGCACCTGCACGGCGCCGATCATGTTCTCGCAGTTCCTTGTTGCCGCCCGGTCGACATCGATGGAGAAGATCCCGATGTTCTCAAGCGTTGTCCCGGTCTCGTGCTCGATGAATTCCCGCCGTACCCGGACGGCATCAACCGGGGCAATCTGCTTTTCGAGTTCGTAGAGCTTGAGCGATCCCGCCCTGAGCTTGGTATGGATTTCTGCCTCTTTCTCGCGGTCGGGGTCAACCCCCAACCCCGCCGCGTTCCGGTGCCCGTCATCACCAGCCATGAATAAATGTTACACGTATAATGTTATGAGTGCAGTGGTTGTGGGATGACAGTCGAACAGTGGGGCGTACAGGTGCCGGTCCGGCAGGGTGAGGAGACACGGCAGGCGCTTATCGGTGAGGGGGTACTCGATGTTACGCTTAAAGTACTGCGCGATGGCGACACGCTCGTCTTCCCGGTGCTTCAGGAACGGGATGGCATAACCCGGTACAATTTCGAAGAGCAACCGGGTCGCATCGAGATCCCCCGGCACGAGCAGGTGGGTGGGATCGCGATCATGCAGGAGAACGATCCCGATGGGGCAGCAAAAATACTTGCCTCCCGTCCCTCGCTCCACACGGTGCTCTTCCCGAAAACCGAGGTCTCGGGGGAGTACCGGACCCGCATGTACGCGGTACTTGCCGGGACGGACACGACCCGAACGGAAGTCGTCGAGCACGGGCACCGGTTTGCGGTCGATCTTGCCGGCGCCTACTTCTCGGCCCGGCTGTCGACCGAGAGGCAGCGCGTCTTTAAGCAAATGCAGGAGCACGAGCTCGTCCTCGACATGTTTGCCGGTGTCGGACCGTTTGCGATCACGCTTGCCCCGCGTGCATCGCTCGTGGTGGCTGTGGACCTCAACCCGCAGGCAATCCTTCTGATGATCGAAAACATCCGGAAGAACCGTGCGGCAAATGTAATCCCCATGCTCGCAGATGCACGGCGGCTCGAAAAAATCCTGCCGTGGAAGTTCGACCGGATCATTATGAACCTCCCACTTGCCAGTACGGAATTTTTGCCGGAAGCGTTCCGGCTCGTGCGTCCCGAGGGTACGATCCATTTCTATTCGCTCGTTTCAACAGAAGGCGAGCACTTGGCCCGGATCAAAGAGCTGGGCGGGGCTCTCGTGACAGAACGGGTAGTGCGGTCATACTCGCCCGGGCAGTGGCACGCGGTGTATGATGTTGTGGTGGGGTAAGCGCAGGTACCCCGGCTCTGGAATTCCGGGAAATATTCTCTCTTTTTTAGAAAATCTACCGGCAATACGTAACTATATCCCCTGATGGCCCAATGAGGCATAAGAAATGCAGGACAGGAGCTGGCAATGGGACACAGGAGGACGGATTCAGGACGGAGATATACCTGTGCTCATCTCATCTGTGCCTATCTGCTCACGAACCATATCACCCGGGCCGTGGTAACCGCACGGGATATTGCACAATTCCATAACCTGTCCTGGAAATCTTCACGGTCCATCAGTGCCATGCTGGATTTCCTTTATACCAACCGGATCCGGGAAACCCGTTTTGGTTTTTACATCCTTGGGACAGCGCCCTTCAAGAAAACTGATTATCCCCACCATTACACGATCGAGCTGATCGATCAGGCCCGGGGGATACTCTGATGGTTCCCGGCCTCATAAATGGCCCGGTGCGAAATCACGGGGGAGAGACATGCGGCCGGTTTTTTCCTTTCGGGATAACACCGGCATTCTTCGGGGTTGCACCATGACAAATGCCTGGATGGAATGGTTCAGGGGAAAAAACGCGGAGGATGTGCTCTCGTATGATTTTACCGAAGCTCACCCGGTATGGAAGACGTGGTGGTTCTGGGGCGGTATTGCGGTCGTGTGTGTCGTTCTCATCTGGTATTTCTGACCGGCCTCAATGAAAAATCCCGGTTTTTAACGTGGGGCCGGCCTTTTTCTGATAACGAAGGGCAGACAGGAGTTCCACAAAAATCACCGGTTGTGGTGAAATACCGGATACGCGTGCAGCAAAAAAGAATGAAATAAAAAAAGATTATACTTTTTTTAGCCGGTGAACTTCGGTATCGGTTATCTCGTAGATGAGATCCCGGTTTTCCTTTTTTAACGCTTTGAGATCGGTCAGAATATCCTGTAACTGGTACTCCCGGTCCCTTGTTGCGATCGCATATGGCTTATCAGGCTGGTGATTTTCCGGGGTGATGGCAAGGAGATCACACGTATTGCGCTGCCGGGTTATCCTGAATTCAGAAATTTTACCGAGATCGATGGAGAGGGAATTCCCCTGATGGAACACCCCGGTATGCCTGAATTTTACAAGGACGCTCATACGGATCCCCGGCCGGCCCGGAAGGGTGCTTGGGCACGCTGCATATCTATTCGCCTCCCATCCCCGGCGGCATCCCGCCCATACCGCCGTGGGGCATCCCTCCCGGGGTCCCGGATTGCGAGGATGCAATGACGTCGTCGATGCGCAGGATCATGACCGCCGCTTCGGCAGCGCTTGACACGGCCTGCGTCTTCACCTTCAGGGGCTCGATAACCCCGGCCTTCTGCATATCGACCGGTTTTGCCTCGTACACATCGAGACCGAAGGTCTTCTTCCCTGATTCGTGCGCAGCCCGGATCGCGACGATCATATCGATGGCGTCAAGGCCGGCGTTCTCTGCGAGTGCACGCGGGATGACCTCGAGCGCCTTTGCGAATGCCTCGATCGCGAGCTGGTTCCGGCCCCCGATGGTCGCAGCGTACCGGTGCAGCTGGAGCGAGAGCTCGATCTCGGGCGCCCCGCCGCCGGCAACAACTTTTTTGTCCTGCACGACAACGCTCGTGACCATGAGTGCATCATGAAGGGCGCGTTCGATCTCGTCGATGATATGGTCGGACCCGCCCCGGATAATGATGGAGACCGCTTTTGGGTTTTTGCATTTCGAGACCGTGATCATCTCATCGCCGGAGAACTTCTTCTCCTCCACAAGACCGGCAGCCCCGAGATCGGCCGGTGTGACTGCATCGATACTGTTGACAATTGCTGCCCCGGTGGCGCGGGAAAGATTTTCCAGATCGCTCTTTTTTACCCGGCGCACAGCAAAAATCCCGGCTTTTGCAAGATAATGCTGGGCGACATCGTCAATCCCTTTTCCGCTGAACAGCACCGTAGCCCCGCTTGCGATGACCTTCTCTGCAAGGGCGTGGACCATCTGCTCGTCTTCGTCAAGAAACGCCTGCACCTGGTCGGGCCGGGAGAAATTAATCTTTGCGGAGACCTCCGTCTTTTTGTATTCGAGTGCGGCGTTGAGGAGCAGGATTTTTGCGTTGTTGACTGCCTTTGGCATCCCCGGGTGTGCCCGTTCCTTGTCGATGACCATGCCCTCGATAAGCACGGTATCCTCCACGGCACCCCCGGTTTTCTTCTGCACGTTCACGTGCTTTATATCAACGGTGCCGTCGGGATCGGTAACGTTTGTGATCGCGTTTACAACAATATTACAGAGCAGTTTTTTGTACGCCTCCGCCCCTTTGCCGCTGATCGCCGTTTCAGCGACTTTTTCAAGCATTGCGTAATCGCCCGGTTTTACGGTGATCGCGATTTGGGAGAGGATCTCCAGTGACTTTGCCGCCGCCTGCCGGTACCCTTCCGCGATCACGGTCGGGTGGACGTGCTGTTCGAGAAGGTCTTCTGCATTTTTCAAGAGTTCCGCGGCAAGGACTACGGCGGTTGTCGTGCCGTCTCCGACCTCGTCGTCCTGGGTCTTTGCGATCTCGACCATCATCTTTGCGGCCGGGTGCTCGATGTCCATTTCTTTTAAGATGGTAGCGCCGTCGTTTGTGATAACCACGTCACCCATGCTGTCG
>JACTVF010000253.1 GCA_019695435.1 Methanoregulaceae archaeon
GGGTAACTCTCGGATACCGCCGGCGCCGTGTTTCCCGGGTTGTTCGCCGAGAAGAGTGATTCCGGTGGCCCAGCCTGGAGCAACTGTTCAAGGGGTGCCAGGAGCGATTGTCCGAACGGATTTGCTTGTTGAGGTGCGGCTTGAGGTGATTCAGGTCCCAGTCCGCTATTTCCATTTCCTCCTCCTCTGCCGCTTCCACCTCCCCCACTTTGGGCCGTAGGTGTTACCGTAACGGGTATGGCGGTTGTGGTGAAGGTCGAATCAGGGCTTACGGCACGGTTGCCGGCAAAATCACCTGATATCACCTTGTAATGATACACCGTGCCCGGCGTCAAGTTGATAAGGTAGATCGTGTGGCTCTCTGTCATCACCCCATTTATGATGAGGGATCCGTAGCTGGTTGTCGCGCCGTACTCGACCGTGCTGTCTGCATTGCCATTGGTCATCCATGTGACGGTTGCATTGTTCTTGTCGATGCCACTGACAGACAGATTATACGCGACCAGTGGGACATTGCCCGATATGGCCATTTTCCCGTACGTCAGAGCACCGGCAGAACCTGACAGGAAGATGGGTGCCACCAGAAGACAACAGCAAATGATACGAAAAACAAGGGATTTTTTTTTTAGGGTCATTGCCTCCGTCTTCCTGTATTATTAACAATGATTACAACCGCAGCGAATGCTGCAATACTTAACATCGCGGGCAGGGGTGCTTTCGTCGACGAACTTGAGGGAGCACCCGCACTCGTTGAGGACGAGACCATCACCGCCCAGACACCCAGCTGGTTCGTGGTCGCGGAGAGTGTCATATCCTGCGTATTCACCTGCGTGGGCAGGATGACCCAGGAACCCTGTGCGGTATCATAGTAGGAGAGTTTCAGCTGGGATGCATCTCCACCGGCTGCCGCAAGATCGTCCGCGGAATACGTGACCTTGACCGTAGCGGCCTTACTGAGCAGCCCTGAGAGACCCGTTATCTGAAAGCTGGTTGCACCCAGTTTTGCACCTGACGGTGCTCGGTTAAGCTGGCTTGATGGATAGGGTCCCAGGGTGACAACAACATCGGAAAGCACCGCTCCCTGCGGGAACGAGACTGAGTACCGGCCATCGGGTGATGTGAGGGTCGCCGGGCTACCGGGGCTCACCGTGATACTCGATTCAGTTGCGGGTGGGACATAATTCGTCTTAAGGGTGAATGTGGTGCTGTTTTCATCCAGCACTTGCCCCCCCAGAAGGACTTTCGAATCGACCGTGTAGGTCCCTGCCTGCAGGTTGTTCACGTTCGGTTGGGTGACAAACTGCACCGTGTTTCCCGGGATGAGTGCATAGACCATCGGGGTTGTTGAAGCATTTGCTACAAGGGCCCCGTTCGAATCCTTCACAGTAACTTCATTTACGGCGTTATAGTAATGGTAGTTGCCGGTATTTTTGAAGGTCGTGGTGATCGTGATCGGCTGGCCGATGGTGACGGCTCCCGTACCAACCTGCAGGATACTGCCGGTCTCTGTGGGCGTCGTCCCGGTAACGGTAATGAATACGGGCACAACAACTGCGGTCGAAAGAGATGAACCTGCTCCGGGGAGTGAACGGATATAGAGGATCGCATACCTGCCACCCGGCCCGACATTCTGCGGGACATTGATGGTCGCGGTGATGCTCTGTTTTGTGCCGGGGACCAAATGGATGGTCGAATTGGCAAGAGAGATAAAACTACGGGCTGAATAGGGGTTTAGATCATTCGCCGGATCCAGCGGGATATAGACCCCGTTGGCATTCTGTCCAAATCCTTCCACTTCCACCAACACATCGGTGGCGGGTTCATCAGCCCCGATATCGATAGTCACCACGTGGGTATCCGTCCCACCGGGTGCGATACTCCCTGTGTATTTTGCACCGAGCACACCGATTGCGGCTGCCGGTGCCGCACAGAGAAGCACCAGGATTATAAGGGTAACAGCCGAAAGTGCAATCCTTATCAACCATGATTGTGGTTTCATCGTTACCATATCATATCCCTACCATCATGATAAAAATCACTTCCGATATCGTTCGGAATTTCTGAAAATCCACCTTCATAATAAATTAATGATAGAAGGGTCTTATATAAAAATTAGAGGGGTATGTTATTTTCAGAAACTGATACCTACGGTGTCGAGATATCGAATTCCAAGTCAATCCTGTAGGTATCAGTTGCAGGTAGCACCGGATCATAATATTCAACATGCTGGTTGATGGTAGTGGGGATAACAACAGCATTAAAGGCGTTATAATGTCCTGATTGGAAAAGTGTCGATCCATCTGTGATGGGTGGGGTAGGAGTGGATCCTGTTACCATAGAAGGAAGGGTCGCACCGGGTGATACCTGAAGAGCATCTGTTAGATTTACAGGATAATTAGTAGTATCATACCCTGTTCCTACAACGTAAGGGTACATAAATCCTGCATTGGTATGCCCCGTTTGTCCATTGTTGAAATCTTTAACCGTAACGGAGAACCCATTGTTGGCTGTAACAATTACACCGAGAGACTGGTTTTTGTTATCCGCATTTGGAGCCATTGTTCCATATGAATCTCCCAAGAGTACCGAGCTTGCGTTCAGACTAATCGCAGCATATGCACTTATATTTCCCGTGACGGCAGTTTGGCCAGCAGTTAAACCTAAAACCGGTGCCGCCATCAATGCACACATCGTGAACACGATGCAAACAAATACCAATGATCCTACTTTCATCTTCAATCTCCTCTCCGTAAAATCTTTGTATGTAAAATACGGACGATTGCTATTTAAATATACTCAAGTGCCTTGCGAAGTTTTTCAACGCTGCGGAATTAAGCAGGCGTGATGGTGAATGTCAGGTCAATCCTGTAGACATCGGGATCCGGCAGGAGCTTATCCATCATTCCAACCGGCTGGATATAGGTATTGGCAAGGGGCTGGTTACTGACCGCTGCAGTTCCGGAATAGAGTATCGAACCTGATGGCAGGGTAATACTATACGCCTGGATCGAAGGTACTGAGCTGTTGGCGGTTCCGGTCAGGGAAAGAGGTGATGCCAATGTCGTTAACGGAGACAAAACATAATTTGTACCTGTGTAATTTACTAAATACCCTTGTGCACTTCCGTGCGAGGGATTGCTATCTGCTACCGTGACCGTAAACGGAACATTGGTTGAGACCGTCATATTGAAATTTGTGTTATATGTCGTTTGCGTGGGGGTTAATTTCATGGTTACCGAACTTGTGGACGGCGTAATCGCAACATATTGCGCCAGAGTGTTGGTGACTGGCTGGTTGTTGAAGGTGGCAAGATAACCGCCGTCTGCGGATGCTACGGAACCCGCCGTGTAGTTGACAGTAACTGTATTACCGTACGCGATGGCTGTGCCGGACGTTGTGAGGTCGATTATAGTATTAGTACTGTCGAGAGCGGCCGCACCGAAGGGCTGGGCAGTTCCGCCGTTTATTGAGTACGTGAACTGACCCTGGTCACCAGCGGGATTGGCCATCGCCTTGTTAAACGTGATGCTGATGACAGTCCCGGCCGTGTTGGTCGCCGCTGATACGAAGGTCGGCGCTGCGACATAGGTATAGGAGGCCATTGATGTCCCATTGGGTGTCGTCACCGTCACCGTCACCGTTCCGGCTGTACCAGCCGGGGCGGTCGTATTGATTGTAGTTGCAGTGTTACCTGTGATTGTTGCTGAACTGCTGCCGAACGTTACTGACGTCGCACCGGCCAGGTTCGTTCCGGTGATGTTAACCAATGCACCGGCGGTTAACGGGCCGAATGACGGCGAGATCCCGGTGATTGTCGGGGGGACCAGAGCAGCAGTAACATTGATGAACGTCGTATTCGTGAATTTGCTGGACCCTGCAGCATTGGTTGCCGTCAGGTTTACTGAATAATTACCTACCCCGAACGTCCAGACCGGGTTTTCTGCCGTGGCGAAATTCGTCCACGTGTTGTTGCCGGTGACGTTGTTAAATCCCCATTGCCATGATGTCCCGACCGGGTTCGAGGTGTCCGTGAAACTCACGGCAAGGGGTGAATACCCGGCTGTTGTATTCATAGTAAACGCTGCAACGGGTGGAACAGCTGTCACGTTTATGAACGTCGTATTCGTGAATTTACTGGACCCACCGGAATTGGTTGCCGTCAGGTTTACTGAATAGTTGCCGATACCGAACGTCCAGACCGGGTTTTCTGCCGTGGCGAAATTCGTCCACGTGTTGTTGCCGGTGACGTTGTTGAATCCCCATTGCCACGCGGTCCCGACGGGATTCGAGGTATCCGTGAAACTCACT
>JACTVF010000254.1 GCA_019695435.1 Methanoregulaceae archaeon
GTCGCCTTCCACCAGACCTTCGCGTAGGTCGAACTGCCGGACACAACGACCTCCCCGTTTTCCTGTCGCACGAGCGGCGCGAGATATGCGTCGAGCACCCGCTCCTGCTCCGGTGTTTCCACGCGGAACCGGTGCCGGAAAAACGCGGTCATCTTATCCAGCGATAAAAACCGGTACTCTTTAGCAAGCGGCATCATCTCCACGTTCGCGTAGATCCCGGCCCCGTACAGCACCTCAAAGAGGCAGTCGGTCTTTGGCCCGGGATAATAGACGCTCCCGTGCAGCGGCTGCCAGAGATCGACATACATCCGCTCCCAGAACGGCATGTCCACAAACCAGTACAAGCATACGTATTTCCGGGAGACCTCATCCATTTTCAGGAGCGCCGCCCGGATGTCTTCCATCGTCAGGGAGAGTGAGGCGATGACGATGTCGTAGGGGCCTTTAAGATCCCGGTCAGGATCGATATCCTCCCAGCGTTTCTGTACACAGGAAATATTTGAGATTCCTCTCGCCCGACATTGCTCCGTGAGGACTGCCGCCATTCCTGCACCGGGTTCGATGGCGGTGACCTCCCGTACCAGCGGCGCGAGCGGGATCGCAAGGGTTCCCGGCCCGGCACCGATATCGAGTACCCGCGTGTCTTTGGTGATATCGAGCCCGGCAATTGTCGTTTTTACCCGGTCGTCGTACTGGCTTTGGGCATTTGCCGCATACCGTTTCGCATTCTCTGGATCGTTCCAGTTGTGGGATGAATCCTCGAAATGCTTTGAGGACTCCTGAAGGCGCTGCAGCGCTTTCCAGCGCTCGTTCCAGTCTAGAGGAGCACAGGATGTTCCCGACACGGGATGCATATAGTGGTACTATCCCCCGTCACCGGTTAAGAGGTTTCTGTTCCGGAATGAGGGGTGCAATAAAAAAGATCACGCATGCCGGAGCGCATCGATCGGGTTGAGATTTGCCTCCTGCCACGGGGGATTAATGCCACGGACCCTGGTGACCGACGCTCCTCACGTACTATAACTCTCGAAAATCACCGGCATCAATTCTCGTTTTTTTTGAATCTGCTGCTCGCTCTCAAAAATGTATATTAACGGGCATCAAATAACAAAACAGCACCACAATGTATATATTTGTACAAAACAAAATAACCGGGCATGCAGACCAAGATCCTCCTAGATGAGGAGCAGATCCCCAAAAAGTGGTATAATGTCCAGGCAGACCTGCCCTCTCCTCTCGATCCTCCGCTCCATCCCGTCACGCACAAGCCGGTCGGCCCGGATGACCTCTCCGCGATCTTCCCGATGGACCTGATCCGCCAGGAAGTAACGACAGACCGTTATGTGGATATCCCGGAAGAGGTTCGGGACGTGCTGAGGCTCTGGAGGCCAAGCCCCCTGTACCGTGCTCACCGGCTGGAGAAGTTCCTGAAGACACCGGCGAAGATCTACTACAAGTGGGAGGGTGTCAGCCCGGCCGGCAGCCACAAGACCAATACGTCCATTCCGCAGGCCTACTACAACATGAAGGCCGGTATAGAGCGTATCGCGACGGAGACCGGAGCCGGGCAGTGGGGTTCTGCCCTTGCCTTTGCGACGATGCTCTATGATCTGGAGTGCACTATCTACATGGTGCGGTCGAGTTATACCCAGAAACCGTACCGGAAATCGATGATGCATGTCTGGGGGGCTGAGTGTATCCCCAGTCCCAGTACGAAAACGAATTCCGGGCGGGCAGTTCTGGAGAAGGATCCTGAGACGCCGGGTGCGCTCGGCATCGCCATATCCGAAGCAGTCGAGGATGCAGCGACCCATGCCAATACCAACTACGCGCTCGGGTCGGTGCTGAACCATGTCTGCCTCCACCAGACCGTGATAGGGCTCGAATGCAAGGAACAGCTCGCCATGGTCGATGACTACCCTGACGTGGTGATTGGGTGTGTGGGCGGCGGCTCCAACTTTGCTGGCATCTCGTTCCCGTTCGCCGGGGACAAACTTACGGGGAAGCATAAGGATACCGACCTTATCGGAGTCGAACCCGCCTCCTGCCCGAGCCTCACGAAGGGCCTGTATACGTACGACTTCGGCGATGTTGCCGGTCTCACCCCTCTCATGAAGATGTTTACTCTCGGCCACGACTTTGTCCCGCCCGCCATGCATGCGGGAGGTCTCCGCTACCACGGCGATTCGCCGATCGTCTCACGTCTGGTCCATGACGGTGTGATGCGTGCGGTGGCCTATCACCAGAGCGAGGTGTTCGAGGCAGCCCAGACTTTTGCCCGCACCGAAGGGATCATCGTTGCCCCGGAGACGTCCCATGCCGTTAAGTCTGCCATCGATGAGGCGCTTGCGTGCAAACAGACCGGCGAGAACAAGACGATCCTTTTCAACTGCTCCGGCCACGGTAACTTCGATATGACGGCCTACGATGCGTTCTATAGCGGCGAGCTAGTAGACTACGAGTATCCGGACGAGCTGATCAAACAGGCGATTGGTCGGATCCCAAAAATTTCCTAAAAATCTTTCTTTTTATGCGCCGCATCGGTTTTCTCATCAATCCGGTCGCTGGCATGGGCGGGTCTGTCGGCCTCAAGGGGACTGACGGAAATGTGGACGAGGCGCGCCGCCGGGGGGCCCTGCCCCGGGCGCAGGAGCGGGCGGCGATCACGCTCCGTCTCCTTTCACATCTTACCGACATCCTTTTCATTACCTGTTCCGGGGAAATGGGAGCATCGGCCCTGCGTGAATGCGGGGTACCGCATTTCCGGGTTGTTTATGAGTACCAGGGAAAAAGCACGGCTGAAGATACCAAAAAGGCAATGGCAGCGATCCTGCGGGAAGGCGTCGACTTGATCCTGTTCTGCGGCGGCGATGGTACCGCACGGGATGTCTTTCAGGTTGCACAACGGACAGTCCCCCTCCTTGGGATTCCTGCGGGGGTAAAGATGTACTCTGCGGTATTTGCGCTCGACCCGGCGACTGCGGCAGCACTTCTTTCCGGACCTTACCATCTTCAGGACGCAGAGGTTTTGGACATTGACGAGGAAGCATACCGGAAAGGAATGCTCGAGACGCACTTGTCCGGCATTGCCCGGGTGCCCGGCCGTGCCCATATGACGCAGGCTGCAAAACAGGTATTCGAGGAAGCAGATGAAGACCGGGCAAAAGAGGAGATCGCCCGGTTCCTCCAGGAAGTGATGCTTCCCGGGGTGCTCTATATTATCGGCGCAGGGACAACAACGGAGGCGATCGCCCGGCGGCTGGGAATTGTAAAAACCCTGCTCGGGGTGGATGCGATCAGGGACGGGATCCTCGTGGCTTCGGACGCTGACGAAAAGACCCTTCTCGATCTGGCCGGCCGGTATCCCGAAACAAGGATTATCCTCAGTCCCATCGGTGCCCAGGGCTTTATCCTTGGCAGGGGGAACCAGCAGATCAGCGCCACGGTGGTCAGGAAAGCGGGACTACCCAACCTGATCATGGTCGCAACGCCTCACAAGCTGCGGGAAACCCCTTTTTTGTATGTGGATTCCGGAGATCCGGCACTTGACCGGGAATTCGGGGAATCCATTCAGGTCATTTCCGGTTACCGGATTGCCCAGCGGAAGAAGATCTCCCGGGCATCGTAGCGTGAAGAGAACATTCCGTCGGCGTTCGTAGTGAGGGGCCTAAAAAGGGAACGTGGCCGGATCATCCCGCCACGGGAGGGCTTACCCGAGGGGTGCAACGGTTTTTTTGTACATCTCGTTCAGGACCTGTGCAAGTCCTGCGTAGACCGCGAGGAACCCGCAGAGGATCCCTTCATACCCTGCAACCACCGTGATGGTTCCGTTACCGGTGGCTTCCCCAATGGCGAGCAGGAAGAACAGGATCGCAAGCGTTGCAAAGACCAGCTGGAGGGCGCGGTTTGCCTTTAAGGCCCCGACAAACATGACCAGCGTGAAGATCCCCCACATCGCCAGGTAGGCCGCCATGGAGGTTGCATCCGGTGCAGCGGCAAGCCCCAGTTTCGGGAGCACCAGCAGGGCGACGAGCGTCAGCCAGAATGCCCCGTAGGAGGTGAATGCAGTTGCCCCGAACGTGTTGTTCTTTTTCCACTCCTCGATGCCGGCGATGATCTGGGCAAGTCCCCCGTAAAAGATCCCCATCGCAAGGATCATGGAACCGAGGGCAAAGAAGCCTGCATTGTGCAGGTTTAAGAGCACGGTGGTCATCCCGAACCCGACAAGGCCGAGGGGTGCCGGGTTTGCGGTCATGTCCAAGTTTTTCACGCTTGTTGCCTGTTGTAGTGTCTCATTCCGAGTTCTTTTGCTTTCAGGACCCGGCGCATAATCTTGCCGCTGCGGGTCTTGGGCAGCTTGTCGACATACTCGATCTCGTGAGGGACCGCGATGGGCCCGAGAGTTATGCGCACATGGTACATCAGGTCCTGGGTCAGTTTCTCGCTTGGCCTGTTGCCGAGCCGGAGGATGACGAAGGCCTTGATCGCATTCCCCTTGATGGCGTCGGGCTTGCCGATCACCGCTGCTTCCGCCACCGCATGGTGGGATACGAGCGCGCTCTCCACTTCCGCTGTTCCGATGTTGTGCCCGGAGACAATGATAATGTCGTCGGACCTGCCGATCACCATGATGTAGCCGTCCGTTCCCTTGACCGCGAGGTCTCCTGCGGCATAACATCCGTCGATGGTCTCCCAGTATTTCCGGTACCGTTCATCATTCTTGTATACCGTGCGCAGCATGGCCGGCCATGGCTTTTTGATCACCAGAAATCCCCCTGTTCCCGGGGGCACCGGCTTGGCGTTCTTGTCCACGACATCCACTTCAACGCCCGGGATCGCCTTCCCCACAAAACCGGGG
>JACTVF010000255.1 GCA_019695435.1 Methanoregulaceae archaeon
CTCACATGAGCCTCAATTACGATGAACCCTGTAACGCCTTCTGGTACCGTCTGCCTCCGGAGAGGATCCTGTCTTATGCACAGAAATGGTTATATGTGTAAAATTAATTCGGGATATCACACGAAATTTTTTCGGCCATAAAAATCTTCAGCGCGAAACGGTTTGGCCTGAAATTTTTTACCGATATCAGGTTTTGTCCGGCAAAACCGGCAGCACGTATGTCAAAACAACGGAGTCCTGTGAATACGTTACACTGCAAAAGAGTAGCCCGGAGCAGATTCGAACTGCTGTCGCGAGATCCAGAGCCTCGCATGATTGACCGCTACACTACCGGGCTATATTGCCTCATACTTTTTGCCGCTGGAGCCTAATTAAAGTGACGGATATTCGTGCCCGCTCCTGGTGCGTCAGGCTTTTTTCGACCGGTCACAGCGCCCGCAGGCACGGCAGACTTCCTGTACCGGCTGGATGAATTCACCTCTGCCGCAGAACGGCTCGATGTCGTGCGTATCCCTGATATAATAGATGTGCGGGACAAGCGAGATGTGGGTGTAGGTGCCGCACGATATGCCGAACCGGTCCGCGATGGATTTCTGGAGCTGGACGAGGGCGTACATGTTGGCGCCGGCCGCGGTGAGCATGTCGTTGCTCCGGAAGATCACCCGCATGTTGAGTTTGCCGTCGCGGAGTATGCACTGCACGAGCTGGAGGCAGGGGCAGTCGTCGAGTTTTTCATCGATCACCGGGTTCCACGTGATGGCGATGGCCCGCCGGCTCACGGGGGACTGCCGGAGTTTTTCTGCAATGTATTCGATCTGGTCGATATGCACAGGTTGTCCATCAGCAGAAAGGCGCTCTCCCCAGTCAAAGAGCCGGCCGTGGTAATCGTATTCAAAGGAGGCGTGCGAGCCGTGCAGCAGGTCGGTTGCATACTGCTCGACAAATCTCTGCTGGAACCGGGAGTGGGGGCTCACGAGCGGTCCGGTAAGCGGGGTATCGATCTGAAGGGCCACTTCTTCGAATTCGACGGTGGCCTCGTCATCTTCGGTCTGGAGAACCCGGCCTTTTTCCAGGATCATCTTCACGACCAGTTCGTGTGCCCGCCCGATCGCAGGGGCCCGGATGACTCTCATGAAACTAGGGTTGGCGCCGGGATCATATATGTGTTGCAATAGGCAACCGCAACAGGCCCTGCCCTGCCGCCCTCTCAGGCACCTGCTATCTGACCACGGGAGATCTCCCGTATATGCTTCTGGGGTTTGAGCCTCACTCCCGTTTGAGGGAGGGGCGTGGAGGGGATTCCTGTCCGGGGAAACAGGCACTGTCCTCACCATCAATACACGGTACATATATAGTGCTTATAGGGGGAGCGTTTTTCATTGTGTACTATATACTATGTACACAACGTATCCTTCGCAGGGAACCCATCACCGGTTCGTGCGCGAAACCGGTTGAGTCTATAAAGGAAGCACGTGCCGGGAACCGGGAACTTCCTTGGCTGTCGGGGTACCGGATAACCTCTCAAAACACGGCGGATTTAAAAAAACGGCCTTTTAAGGCCCCGGAATCGAGAACAAACACAACCACAAAGGATATATTAGCTCTTTTACAAATATTCCTCCATATTCCGTTTAAACGGAGTATGGGGCTCGCAGAATCGTTATTCGGCAAATGTCGAAACGGTTCTCCGGCTTGAAATGTATGATGTAACATTTGGAGGAAAACGAATGACTAAGCGATTAACGATTGCACTGATTGCACTCGTCGCGTTGGTTCTTGTTGCAGTTCTGCCGGTATCGGCAACCTACTACAACATCAACAACACGATCATAAAAGCGGGTGCAACGGTATATATCGGTGAACAGCAGCTGAACCTGATTCCTGCAGGTATCACAGCGGGAACTCAAGTCGGCTGGTGGGCATCTGCAGCGACGATAACCTCAACATCTCCGTCACAGACCCTGACGATTACGAACCCGGGTAGCTTCTATGCCTCACCCGCCACATTTGGCTCGTACCCAGGCAACTGGTATCTTCTTGTTAATGGTGTCGCAGGGCCAGTAGCTTTCAATGCCCTGGACCCAAGCATCTCAGTCGATGTCTGGGATCTCTCAACGGCAACGACGGTAACCAGTGGAACAGCAATCCAGGGAGACTACCTGGCCATCCGTGTTAACTCGAACCTCGATCAGGCGCTCAACGGAAATTACCGTGCAAAATCAGCCGGTGATAATACCGGTAACGTTGATCTCAAGGTAAAGAGTGCCTCAGGGAACACGTACAATGCGCTGTATGCCAACACCACTGATTTCACAACCGTATCCATTACCAAGCAGATTGTAAACCAGCCCTCATGGTTCTGGGGTACTTCTGACGGAAATGTCCCGGCTTCTAACAACTACGCACCCAACTGGTCGACCGGTGCAATGCTTCCAAGCGGCCAGAACGCCTACCCGGCTGGTGTGTACACGGTTATCGCCCAGTCCAGACTTAACGGGATGTACGATAACTACCTGAACGGTGGCGCAACCTACACCGGTAAGACCATCAGCCAGCCCGCAACGGTCACCATCGCTTCCAACACGGTAGCGATCGCAGCGAATGTGGACTCTGTTGTCCGCAGCAAGCCGTTCTCGGTCACGGTCACGGGCAAGCCCAACATGGTCTACCACCTGTGGCTTAAGGGTACAAGCACAATGGACGGTACCTATAACAACCAGCCGCCCTACATCACCCCGAACCAGGTAGGAGTCACATCAGACTCCGTAACGATAAGCTCCGCCCCTGCAGCTAACGTTCCGTATAATCCGCTCGCAGATAACGGTGCATACGTGTACCAGAATGGCGTACCAATCTGGAACAATGTTGCACACGGTGACGATATGTCATCTGCCGGCCCAGATTCACAGGCAATCGGCAACGGTACGTTCCTCTATGCCAATGTGACTCTCGACCAGACGGGCACGAGAACCGTTCAGTTCTCGACGACCAACTGGACCAAGGCACAGCAGTATACCGTCCGTGTCGAGCAGGACTTCGGAACTTCATCTAACCACAACTACAAGTACGATGAAGTGAACGTTCAGGTACAGAAGGGTGCAGTCACGATCGTGGCCGCCGGTTCCCAGAGTTACTACCTCGGTGAAGAGGTCCAGTTCTCCGGTACCAACACCGAATCCACAACTACCTACCTGTTCATCACCGGGCCCAACCTGCCAACACAGGGTACCTCGATCGCAAGCAGCGATCCAAGGAACTATGTTGATTCAGCGTCCACCGGGACAAAAGGAGTAATTGATGGTTCCGTGAACGGGTTCCAGCAGGTCTCCGTCAATGGTGACAACACCTGGTCCTGGGAGTGGGGCACGTCAGCCGTCGCTCTCGATGCAGGGACCTACACGGTCTATGCAGTCAGCGGACCCGAAGACGCGAACTCACTCCAGGACGTAGCATATGGCACGGTTTCCATCATCGTCAAGGCACCGTTCGTCAGCGCGACTGCTTCCCAGTCCACGGTTGCACAGGGTGACCCGGTATATATCACCGGTACCGCACAGGGCCAGCCGACGCTCGGCGTAAACATCTGGATCCTCGGTAAGAACTTTGCAGATCTGGAAAACGAAGCCGTGAATTCCGACTCTTCGTTCTCCTATGAACTCATGGGAACGACCACGCAGAACATGGCTTCCGGCCAGTACTTCATCGTCGTTCAGCACCCGATGGAGAACGGTCAGTTTGATGTGACGACAAATGTTGCACCGCAGCGGACAACCGCCAGTACGGTCTCGTATGTCTATACCACAAGTCCGCAGACCCCGGGTGTAATAAACCTTAATGCAACTCAGGACTTTGCGCTCACGGGCTCCGGTAGCTTACAGGGTTCCAATGCAGCAGAGGCATTAGTTGAGGCCATCAACAGTGCAAATGTTGATGATACCTACACCAAGCTCCAGATGCTCATTGAGACGCCGGTCATCACTATCAACCCGATCAGCGATCACAGTGTCGGTGACAAGTTCTCCATCACTGCGTCGACCAACCTCGCCGTAGGAGACAACGTTCTCTTCACAGTCTATTCATCATCATTCCAGCCGACTAGTAAGACCCAGAGCGGGGAGTTCAGCGGTGCATCAGGTACTGTGCAGGTTACACAGGGTACCAACGGCCTGAACGCGCTTTCGTTAAGTGTTGATGCATCCACGTTCAAACCCGATGAATACCTTGTCACGGCAACGGAACAGGGAGTTTCTACCTCGGTCCAGGCAACAGGCACTGCACTGTTCAA
>JACTVF010000256.1 GCA_019695435.1 Methanoregulaceae archaeon
CGGAGTGCGGCGGGCTCATGTATCTCACCGACCGGATGGTGCTCAAAAAAGGCTGGCAGGGCCGGGAAACAGAACTCTCTGGCGTGATGTGCGGGGTATTCCCGGGCGAGACCCGGATGCCGGCCAAGCGCGTGGTCAGCTACGTGGAGGGGACAAGTGCAGCCGGGTGCCCGATGGGTGCGGCCCGGTTCCGGGGCCACGAGTTCCATTACTCGGAAGTGGCGCTCGCACCATCGACACGGTTTGCCTACAAACTCTCGCGGGGCGTTGGGATCAGTGATACGCTGGACGGTGCGGTGGTACATAATACGCTCGGGAGTTACACGCATCTGCACCCGGTGGGAAGCCGGGAGATGTTCCGGAACTTTGTTGATGGCTGCCGGGGCCGGTGACGATTTACGCATTGGGTATCAACGACCAGCCGAGATTCCGATAACCTATGTTATGAGGGCTCCCTGCTTCAGGGCCTCTCCGGGGCACGGCTGGGCGAGGATTTTTTTTAGTTATTGATCCGCCGCGGGGGCGCCCCGTCGGGGGCGGCGGCACTCCTCGCGCTCCTGTGTGAGGAGTTAACGATCTCAATACCATGTCTGAAGGTTATCACCAGCAGACTCTGCCTTTCAACCGCAGCACATCAAAGAAAAACTACAAGATAATTCACGCCACATAACAGTTTATGATCATTTACATTGACGGGAAGTACCTGCCCGAAGAACAGGCAAAGATCTCGGTGTTTGATCACGGCCTGTTATACGGTGACGGTGTTTTTGAAGGGATCCGTGCTTACAACGGCAGGATCTTCCGGCTCAAGGAACATCTCGACCGGTTCTATGATTCGGCAAAAACAATTGATCTTAAACCGCCGATCTCAAAGGAGGAGATGGCAGAGGCTATCTGCGAGACACTGCGCCGGAACAACTTAAAAGATGCCTATATCCGGCCGATTATTACAAGAGGTGTCGGCGATGTCGGCCTTGACCCCCGCAAGTGCAAGAAGCCGTCAGTCATTGTTATCGCCGTGTCCTGGGGCGCGATGTATGGCGACCTGTACGAAAAAGGCCTCAAGGCAATCACGGTCTCGGTGAGGAGAAACGCCGCAGAGTCGCTTCCGCCCAACGTGAAAAGCCTCAATTACCTCAATAACATCCTCGCGAAGATCGAGGCGAACTACAAAGGCGGGGACGAGGCGATCTTCTTTGACACGAACGGGTACGTTGCGGAAGGTTCGGGCGACAACCTGTACATCATCAAGAACGGCGAGATCCTCACCCCGCACACGCTCAACAACCTGCGGGGTGTGACCCGGATGGTCGTCCTTGAGATTGCCCAGTCGCTCGGGATCACCTTCCGCGAGCAGAACCTCGGGTATTTCGACCTTTATACCGCTGACGAGCTCATTTGCACCGGGACAGCGGCAGAGATTGGGCCGATCACCTGGGTCGACGGCAGGGTCATCGGCACCGGAAAGCCCGGCCCGATCACCCGGCAGCTGATGGCGGCCTTTAAAACCGTGACCGCACGGGAAGGGTACCCCATCGCAAAGAAGGCGTCCGGCGCAAAAAAGACCATTGCGAAGAAGAAGACCCCGGTAAAGAAGGCCCCCGCAAAGAGGGCAGTGGCAAAGAAGAGATAATTTTTTTATAAATTGTAAACGTCGGGGAAGAACCCGGGTCTCTCCTCCTGCCCGTTTCCATAACCTATTTATCAGGCAGAGTAAAACTAGTTAAAGCAACGCGCTGCTATAGTGTAGACCGGCCAATCATGCGGGCCTTTCACGCCCGCGACTGGGGTTCAAATCCCCATAGCAGCACTCCTACACCGAGTGTGTAATGCTCTGTTTTAAAAAAAGCATTAAAAAATCGTTTAGAACAGCACATCACAGGATTGGTATAGCATCCAAACGAGATTGCTCAATCGGTTTATCCAACCCATTCTTACTTGTGATATCTACTAACAACTCTTTTATCCACTTTTCAGTAGTTGGAGCGACATAAATCTGCTCGATTAAGATATTTGGATCGACTGGGATATCTAAACCCCGTATAGAATTAATAAACTCATTTGGAGGGGCTACATGTGCTGAAGGATACAATTCATTAGGAAATGAAATTGTGGCTCTTAACTCCTTTTCGTATTCAAAACTTTTTCGTTTGTGCAGTAAAGGAAGAAATGCATTCTTAAATATTGGAATAGTTTCGGTAGTATAATCGATGTAATTCATCATACCTATTCGAATAGGATTATCTGAGTATTCATTAAAGCAGTCACATAATTTACTGAAAGTCGATTGAATAGCGACCCCTTGATGTGCCTTAGTATAAATTGACCACAATGCTGCAGATTCATACTCGTTCATATGGAAACTACATACAAACGAACATTTTCTAATAAATTCATGTATTGGCGTAATTCCAACCGGATTAAACCCCTTTAATCTTGCCTCCTGTTTAACCAGTTCAGTCAGATTTATTTGTTCTTTTGTTGAGGGAATTGATCCTTCAAAAGGATCTCCTAAACAATCCGCTCTGGAAAAATATAATGACTTTTTTTCTAGTAGGAAAAGAAATTTCGTGATATCCATATAACGCCATATTTTTACATTTTTATCCTTTGGAGGAAAAAAATCGGGATTGGTCTCATACATATTTAGCGATCTTATTGTTCAAATGATATATTTTACGAATTTAAAGGAGCGAGATATTATTCAGAAGTCTCAACACTTAGTGAATTTTTAATTCAAAACGCCACTGATTTATACTTCCATATTTGTTTTCCAGAATTGTTTTGTCACATATCCTTCAGGGCATGTATAATTAACCAGAGAATTCAGATCAAGGTAAGTGTGTAGCGCAAAACCCGACGAGGCGTTTTGCGCGTGTGGCATCGCACTGCGATCACAATGCAGATACGATGCATTCATCTGTTGGATCTTTTATCCGGGATCGCTGACCGTATAACTCATGGGGGGTGGGTACCCCCCTCCTGCACACATATGGGGATGGGTGATCCCGCTCAGGTTTAAGGGGAAAGAGTACCTCTAATCCGGGCCCAAATTGAGCCCCGATTGCCCCTCCCCAAACCCAAAAGAAGCCCGTATCGGGCTCCGTTTAAAAATAAGCCCAAATGAACCTTGTTTTGGCAATCGGACGAAATAAAACGTTCTCATAAACGCGTTTTTTGACCCGATCTGAGGGCCGGATAGGTTTTCGGTCGATCCAGAAAACAATGGCCTGTAATGGGCTTCCACGCGGCTCTAAAGGGCATAATATGGGGCTCAATTTGAGCGTATTTTGAAAAACAGACCACAAAAACAGGTTTAATTTTTGGACAGGGCAATCGGACGATTTTACGGGCGTATTTCCTATGGGTTCCCCCATGGGAAACGCATGCGAGATCCCCGGACGCAGGAACCCGGCGTGCCCGATGTTCATGCACCATCAGGTCTGCAACAATAACATTCCTGGCATACGGAAATGTTCACTCAGTATCCAAAACATATCTTTTATCATGCCGCCCGGCAATCGGGTGAATATGGTAACAGAAGAAAAACCGGATAGTCCGGAACCACACCGGCACCACCGGCACGGCGGCTATATGCTGATCCCTGCCGGCGTCCTCCTGGGACTCGGCATCGGGCTGCTTGCCGGTTACCCGGGCTCCGGTGTACTGATCGGCCTTGGCCTGTGATTTATCGGGTCGGCTGTACTTGCACAGCAAAGATCAGCTCCGGCAGGGGAGGAAGGGACGAACCGGTCCTCACCCCGGCCTCGCGGGTTCCTTGCCATTATCGGCGCATTCCTGGTCCTTGTCGGTATCGGCATCAGCTGGGCGCCGCTGAAATTCTGGCCCGTGATCATTGCCCTCTTCCTGATCCTCCTCGGGGCCTGGTTCCTGTACCGGGCCATCAGTTCCCGGTAAGAATGACGGTTTAATCCTCTTTTTTCCTTAAGCGGTCGAGGACGGGCTGGCCGCGTACGAGAATAAAAAAATAAACAGATTATGGCCTGTTCCAGCGGCCGGCAGCCCGGATAATGTTATGCCCGGGTACGCGGCCGGAAGAATGCGAACAGGAGGATGGCACCGGCGCAGGCCCCGATGATCACCGGTACCGGGACGGGTGTGGGGATGCCGGGAATGACCGTGGGGGTTTTGTTGAGTCCGATCGTGGTCGTGACCGACTGGTCGGCAATCACATCTGCCTGCACCTCGATGGGAACATACCCGGCGAGCGTTGCATTGATCGTGTAGGTACCGGCAAAAATGCCAGTCTG
>JACTVF010000257.1 GCA_019695435.1 Methanoregulaceae archaeon
CCTGGCACCGCGGATCCATGCAGACCATATCAGGAAGATATTTGGGATCCTGCTCATCGGTATCGCGCTTCTTATGATCCAGCAGAAAGTCCTCGGGGGTTAACGCTACGGAGTTCCCTTGCAATAACTGGACCTGCCATCGATGTGCTCCTCTGCAGCAAAACATTAACAATTGTGAATTCCTATAGAGTACCTGACACGTCATCCGGGAACCAGATCCACGAATGCTCGAGAGGACGTCCAAAACCCGAATGCAAAGGATTGCCCAGGATGTTTATACCGGAAAATTATCAGGATACTTATACGATCAGAGGACATACCTCCAGGATTCCGTGTACGAATCTTTTTCGCGGGGTTCCATGATCCCCGATGATATCCGAGCGGATTTTCCGCT
The DNA here is from genome assembly GCA_019695435.1 of Methanoregulaceae archaeon. Lineage (GTDB taxonomy): Archaea > Halobacteriota > Methanomicrobia > Methanomicrobiales > Methanospirillaceae > Methanoregula. The sequence goes on from JACTVF010000257.1 coordinate 395, forward strand.
CCTTTCCAAAGTCTGCTACTTGGACAGTGCAGCGACGAGTCTTTCGCCGGAGCCGGTCCTTGAGGCGATGCTTGCGTACGAGCATGATTTCCGGGCGAATTCCGGGCGGGGAGTCCACCGGCTCGCCCAACAGGCCTCACAAAAATACCGGGATGCCCATGTAAAGGTCAGGAAGTTCATTCATGCAGACGAGGGAGAACTGGTTTTTACCCGGAACTCCACCGAGGCGATCAATATGGTTGCCTCAGGACTCCCGTGGCAGAAAGGAGACCAGGTCATTACCACACTCCTCGAACACCACAGCAATCTCCTCCCATGGATGCGCCTCCGTGACCGGCAGGGTATCGACCTCGGGCTGATCACCCCAAGCACGGATGGCACTCTGGATCCCGCTGCCCTTGAAGCGATCATCTCCAGAAAGACCCGGCTTGTGGCTGTCACCCAGACCTCCAACGTGCTCGGAAACGTCGTGCCCATCCGCGAGTTTGCAGGGATTTGCCAGGATTACGGGGCCCTCCTTCTTGTTGACGGGTCCCAGTCCGTTCCCCACATCCCGGTGAACGTGGAGCACCTGGGCTGCGATTTTCTCTGTTTTTCCGGGCACAAGATGCTTGGCCCCACGGGCACCGGGGTCCTGTATATGAAAAAATCCGGCCTGGAACCCCTGCTCGTGGGAGGAGGAAGCGTGGAACAGGTCACTGCTTCGGGATACACCCTTACAGAAGGATACGAGCGTTACGAGGCAGGTACCCCCAACATTGCCGGAGCAATCGGCCTCGCCCGCGCCGTTGAATACCTGGAAACACTTGGTATGGACGATATCCGGCACCATGAGCAGCAGCTCACCCGGCGCATTATCGACGATCTTACCGGGATAGAGAAAGTTCAGGTTTTCGGACCCGGATCGGAGGGAGACCGGATCGGGGTTATCTCGTTTGCCATCAAAGGGCTCAATCCCCACGATGTTGCCATCATGCTTGATGGGGAGGCAAACATCATGGTACGGTCAGGCCACCACTGCTGTATGCCCCTCATGGATCACCTGAACCTTCCGGAGGGAACGGTCCGGGCGAGCCTGCACTGCTACAATACGCCGGAGGATGCTGATTTATTCGTGGATTCAGTCAGGAAAATTGCCGGGGACTTTAAACGCTGAATTACCGGGGGATTTACCATGCAGGGCAGGACCACAGGCCGTAGTGAATTGCCGGATTTAACACTTATTAAAGGGATAGCGGAAGAGGACTCCCGCGTTTCCGGCCCACCATGGAGATCGCAGGAGATGACGGGATGAGCCCGGAAGAAGGAAAGGCTGCCGGTGCACAGCCGGGCTTACCCGGGCGGGGCCAGGATCGTTACTGCCGCCAGAGCCTGCTCCCCGAGATAGGAGCGGAAGGGCAGCGCAGGCTTTCCGGGAGCCGGGCAGTTATTGTCGGCCTGGGGGCCATGGGAAGCTTCGTGGCAACAACCCTTGTGCGGGCAGGGATTGGCGAGGTCGTCCTGATCGATCGCGATCTGGTGGAACTTCACAACCTCCAGCGGCAGATCCTGTACAGCGAGGATGACCTGAACCGCCCCAAGGCAGTCGCTGCAGCGGAGATTTTACAGAAGATCAACTCCTCGGTGAGGATCGACGCCCAGACAAAAGACCTCAACGTTACCAATGCCGAGAAACTCCTCACCGGGGCTGACGTGATACTGGACGGGACCGATAACCTCCAGACCCGGTTTCTCATAAACGATGTCTGCGTAAAGCACCATATCCCCTGGATCTACGCCGGGGCAGTCGGGACAGGAGGCATGGTGATGCCCATCCTGCCCGGGAAAACTCCCTGCTTCCGGTGCCTGGTGCCGGAACTTCCCGGACCCGGCATGTTGCAGACATGCGACATCGCCGGGATCCTGAATACCGTGCCCACCTTTATCGCCTCCATCGAATGCACCCTCGCCTTCCAGATCCTCACGGGCAGGTTCGGGGCCGATGATGAGACTACCTACCTGGTCCATGCTGATCTCTGGCGACAGACATTCGACCGGATGGTGGTCGGGCGCCGGGCGGACTGCCCGTGCTGCGGAAAAGGGCGGATGGATTTCCTTGATGCCACCTCCCGGGAGATGATTACCTCTCTCTGCGGGAGAGATGCCATCCAGATCACCCCGGCGGCAGCCATGGAGATATCCCTCGAAGAACTGGAGGCCCGGCTCTCCCGGCTCGGCGACGTCCAGGGGACCAGGTATATGCTCATCTTCAGATCCGGGACAGAAGAGATCACCATATTCCGGGATGGAAGGGCGATCATCCAGGGCACCAGGGACGAAGCCAAGGCCCGCTCAATCTATGCGAGGTACATCGGGTTGTAGGCCGGTAACAGCAACTGGTCAGCAGGGTTCCGATCCCTGATCCATCGATCTCCTCATTTTCCTGCTGCCGGGTCTGTCCTCCCGGCATTCCCCCTGTTCCGGTGTTTTCGTATCGCAGGCGATCCTTCCAGCCAGCCGGCGATACGTGCGGCCTGTTCTGCGGCAAGGTCCTTTGAATCTGTCTTGAGGATAAGCCGCCCGTCCTTATGGATCGAGACCTCGCACCGGTCGTTTACGATCAGGAGGATTCCCGCATTCGTAACGATAGTGCAGTCGTTCCCGAGGATTTCTTCACACAGATCAAGATCGAGGCTGAACCGGTCCCGGGGTATCGCCTCGAACGCAGCCGAGGTATTACAGGGCTTCAGGATCGAGTACATACATCCCTTCCAGCGATTTTTTGATAAGCGCCCCGAGATCGATTTTTTGTTCCTCATCGTGGAGATCCTTGGCCCGGGCCGCTGTTGAAGGTTTTTTGGGAACAATAGTACAGCAGAGGCCCGGGAGCGTGGAGATCTCGTATGTACCGATCTTCCGGGCAATATCGATAATCTCGACCTTGTCAAGGCCGATAAGAGGACGAATGACCGGGACACTGACAACCTGGTTCTCCACCATAAGGTTCTGGAGGGTCTGGCTTGCCACCTGACCCAGCGACTCTCCGGTAAGGATCCCGGCGGCTTGCTCCTTTTGTGCGATCCGCTCCGCGATCCTGTACATCATCCTCCGGCAGAAGAGGCAGTGCAGGTGGCGCTGACAGTTCCGAGCAAAAGCGATATGGTTGGGTCCATGGGGAACCACGTATGTCCTGATAGGGCTTTGGGTCAGGTTCTGGAGGTGACGGACCAGGCTCAGTGTTTTATTGAGATTTTTCTCATCGGTAAACGGGCGGTTGTCCATATGAACGGCTACAAGCTCGACACCACGGCGAAGCATGAGGTATGCTGCAACCGGTGAGTCAATTCCACCCGAGATAAGAGAGACCAGCTTTGCCATGGAGTCACCCGCTTGCAGGGAGCAGGAATGTGCACAGGCATGTTCGCAGGGTACCCTGTGCCGGACTGGAAATGATGGTACCCGGGCCGCCCCGCCCGTTAAGGTGAGGGGTACTCCCGCCCTGTCGCATTATGGCGTTCACAATTGTGAATGTCACTAGTAACTCATGGGTATCACTACATAAATGTTCTGCACAACCGGGTGATGTTTGCACACGTCCATTTAGCAAAATATTCCTTACAGTAATATTTTAGTTCACGTTTTGCCTCTAAATTATGCTTTATATGCATACGCAGTGACCTGTATACTAACCATGCAGACCACAATAGACCGCGAGACCCGCCGGGAGTATCGGCAGAAGATTCTCGCCAATCTGTCCACCATCGTCACCGAAATTGACGAGCTTGACCGGGTGGCTGCCCTGGCACGGAACCATCTGCACCTGCACGACCGGTTCTTCTTCCAGCAGGCGGCAAACCTTCATGGGGACGAATCGTATGGCACGAGAGAGGATCTGG
>JACTVF010000258.1 GCA_019695435.1 Methanoregulaceae archaeon
CAGATACTGCCCGGCCTCCAGTTCCCGATTCCGGATTTAACCTCGGCATCCATCCTGTGCTTTACCGGTTGTGTCGGGTACGCCATCTGGAAGTACAGGCTCTTTATTCTCAACCCTGCGACGGTGGCCGACAATATCCTTTCCACCATGACCGACGGGCTGGTCATCCTGGACCCGGACGGGAATATCGTTGCGACAAACCAGGCACTCTCCCGCATGGTAGGCACGTCAAAAGAAAAGTGCGTCGGCCGGCCGGTCAACGATATCTTCTATCACGAATCTGACAAGGCAAAGATTGTCGCGATGATCCTCGCGCAGGGATCGCTCTCTGATTATGAAACAACATTCCGTTCAGAGGAGGGAATGGCCATCCCGGTCAGTTTTTCCGGGTCGGTTATCCGGGATACGGACGGCAGCGTTGCCGGGATTGTCGGTGTTTCGCGGGATATCACCGAACGCAAACGGGTAGACGAAGCCCTCACCCAGGCCAGAATAAAACTCAACGTGCTCAATGCCGTCACCTTTTCCGATATCCAGAGTACGATCTTTTCCCTGATGGGATATCTCCAGCTGGAAAAGTCCAGGCAGGCGGGTGAATGCCAGCAGCAGTTCATTGACCGGGAGATCGAGCTTGTGCAGGTTATTGCTGATTCCCTGAAATATGCAGACCTGTTCCAGAGCCTTGGCTTAAAGTCACCTGTCTGGCAGAATGTCAACCAGTCGTTCCTTTTGGGGATATCGCACCTGGATATTTTAAACCTGTCCCGGCGGCTCGATGTCTGCGATGTGGAGGTTTATGCCGACCCGATGCTTGAATATGTCTTTTTAGCCCTTGCCGATAATATCCGCGAGCATGCACCAACTGCAACGGAATACTCCTTTACCTATACAAAAAACCTCCAAGGGCTCGTCCTCGTCCTTGAAGACAACGGGCCGGGTATCCCTGCATCGCAAAAAGAGAAGATCTTTAAACGGGGATATGGCAGGAGAACCGGGGTCAGCCTGTACCTCTCCCGCGAGGTCCTGTCCATCACCGGCATTTCCATCTCTGAGACCGGGGTAGAGGGAAAAGGCGCCCGTTTCGAGATCCTCGTTCCTCCCGGGGCCTGGCGGAAAACGCGGCAACCGTAAGGTCCCAATGGGGAGCCGCGGTTACTTTTTTTTGACAGGACACTCCCCATATAGATAATTCCGGGTTAGAAAACTGCGTCCCCGGTCTCCTTTGTCTGGATACGGATCGCCATCTCTGCAGGCAGTACAAAGATCTTGCCATCTCCGATGTGACCGGTATAGGCACTATCACAGACAGTGTCTATTATGCTTTGGACTTCCTCATCTTTCACCATAAGTTCAATTTTTACTTTGGGCATAAAATCATAAAGGGGTGAACTCCCATGATCCTGGTTCTGATCAATCTCATGTTCGGTTCCACGATACCAGATATCATAATTGATCATAGACCTGTGACCCATTTCAACCAGGGATTTTCTGACATCATTGAGCCGTTCGGGTCTCACAAACGCTTCGATCTTTTTCATAAATTATTATAGAGTTTTAAATTTAAATATAGTTTTGCATACTTAAAATATATAGTTGCCCCGTGACTGATATTTCATAATGCAATTTTTTTTCGTTCGTTTGATGGATATGGATCTCCTTCGATCATGGAATGTGGAATTACGATGGTATACCAATGCCTTGGTTCAGTCACGGCTAAGTACTCCCCACCCCCAATCCTTTTTCACCCAACGGCGCCCGAGGGTGGAGTAAAAGACATGACTGACTTTGTTCAGACAAGTGAAACCAAGCGTGCGGTTCGGACACTTTCGAACCCGATCGCAGACGAGACGACATTTAACACCATCGTCCAGTCCGTGATCACGCAGAACCCCTTCGGGTGTGTAGCGTATATGACTGCCGGCGAGAACCATCCCGCCGTTGAAAAGACCAAGGAAGCGTATACTGCAAGGATCGTGTACCAGGACACAGATGCCCTCATCGTTGGCACGGGAACGCACCGGTTCGACAGCCTTGCCGGCTTTTCGGCCGGTGCACCCGCCATCGTCAGCGCTGCGGCCATCACGTCCGCACACGGCGGCACGGCCGTCCACGATGCCGACAACGACACGTATTCCGCGACGGTCAAGTGCCACGATGCGAACGGCGAGATCTACAGTGTGGTGTTTTCCCGGGACCAGGTAACCCTCTCGTCCTATGAGGATGAAGCCATCCGCACCAAAGTCGAGACCTGGGCCGACACCGTGCCGGAACTGGCCTGAGTATCGCCATGACGGCAGGACCTAAAAAGAGAGTACCCTGTTTTCAGGCAATCCTCTCTTTTCTCCTGACCGTTTTCGCGGAGGGCCTCACATGGATAACGAACTTTTAGGGATTGTTGTCGGGATCGTGCTCCCGCTCTATCCCCTGCTGTTTGCCATCTACCAGAAGATCGGCAGATACGATGAGGTAGTCGAGGAGTTCAAGAAACTCCAAAACGAGCACCAGCATTACAAGGACACAAATCATGGAACCTGAAACCGAAACCGGAACAAACGACAAAACCGTAAAACCGCCGGTCGCAACGGTGACCGGCCTGTACCGGGGCACCTTTGCCGGGCTCGTCCCTCTTACCGTAAAGACCCCGCTCACGCAGGACCAGGTGCGCCGCAACCCCATCTTCTACGAGCTCGACCTCAATTATGAGCTGGCCGATGAAAACCTGATCATTGATGTGATTTACGACAACCTCGCGCCGCGCCGGTTGCAGGACCTTTTCCGGGGCACCGATATTCCCCACGGGATCCGGTTCTGGCCGGACTGGTTCGACATCCCGCCGTATGACGAGATGCACGACCTCGACGGCCGCCGGGTGTACCCGCGTGCCCCGGGCATCCATACGGTGCAGATCCGTACTGCCTGCCGGAAGTTTGCACAACTGGGGAGGATGAGGGATTTCTCTCCGGAGAACGGCGGCTCCACGAGCCCGGTCTTCGAGATTATGATCGCAGAGGATTCCAATGTTCGAGAATGAGACCCGGACCCGGTGCGCCATCTGCGGCACCGGGATTCTTCTCGGCGCTATCTTTCTCCTCGCGCATTTCCCGGTTATCCTGCTTGTCGTGCCGGTCGCGGTGCTCTTCCTCGGCCTTGTTGCCGACCCGGAGGAGACGCACGCGGTCTGGTACGGGATGCTCAACACGCTCTGCGTCTTTGATTTTTCCGCGCTTTCAGATGTCGAGAAGGAGAACTACGCGGAGAAGAAGCACTACTTCTGGTTCGGCGAGGTCGGGATGGCTGCCGTGCTTGCCGGGATTTTTGCCGTCCCGGCCGGATTTTATCTTGCGGGACGTGCGGAGATCACGCTTGCATTTATCGGTGCTGCCATGATTTTTCTGCCGCTGTTTGTGTTCCTCCCGAAGGTGATCCGGTTCTGTCGGAAGGTGGATACGGATGCTGTTCTTGATGCGTTCGGCAAAAACGAGCATGTGAAAAAAGTGTTCTGGGCGGTGTTCGTCTCTATCGCCGGGCTGGTTCTCGCCCGGGTTCTGGACCCGGTGACGGCGCAGCAGGTGGTAGGGGTGATTACGGGGATGGGGGGATAAAACCCCTGCCCACTCAGCATCGCAACCGGGGGTCACCCTCTCATTTTTTTGTACCCGGGGGACCGGTTTTGTCATACCCGAGAGGGCAGTTACTGACCCGGGATAATTCTCTCTGCATCATGAGACACTTTGCAAAAGACCCTCCCATGGAAGGAGTGTATTGATCGCAGTGGTTTTGCTCGCAGAACTCCTCAAGCATATACCCACATGAAACGAGTGAGGGGTTAAACCTGATGCTGGGGTAAAACGGGGCTCTTGGCCCTTTCCCGGGAGTCTCTTTTGGCCGATATGGAGATTATACCGGAATCTGTTCAGAGTTTCCTGATAAGGAAGAGCAGGTTCCCGCCAGCGAAGCCCGGAGAACGAAGGAGATATCCGGGAAGGTCCGGATCCCGGTTGCAAGCGACGTGCAGTAATAACCCGGCCGGCATACACTCTGCTACGCAGGATGAGCCCATAAACACGGCGATGAGTGAAAATTATTTTGCAATGTTCCTAAAAAAACAGAGCGCACCAGAAAACGGCCAGGTCCCCTTCACTTCCTCCGCACCCCGTACTCCCGGTCGATCCCGTCCGCCACATCTTCAAGATCGTCAAACATCCGGAGCGCGTCCTTCCTCAGCTCCTGGACCATCGCCCGGAGCGTACTTCCCC
>JACTVF010000259.1 GCA_019695435.1 Methanoregulaceae archaeon
TGGGTTTCTTCCGGTTTGCGCAGTAGATCCTTGCGGGTGATAATTCCGACAATCTTCTTGTTTTTTAAGACGGGAACACCGGAGATGCCGGTCCTTTTGAGGATCTTGAGGACATCGTCACGGTTGCCCGGGATGTCCACATGGACGACATCCGAGGTCATGTAGTCTTTAACAAGCATTTCCGTTATGATCTCACCACCATGGTTGTGACTGTACTATGTGTGGTAATGTACGCACTGACACTCCCAATAAGCAGACGATCGGTCTGGCTTTTCCCATGAGAGCCGGAAACAATAAGATCTGCCTTCTCGCGCTGTGCAAGCCTGATGATCTCAGTTCCGGCATGGCCCTGTTTTATGTGCGTAACAAGGGCAACACCGCTTTTTGCTGCGGTATTCTTTGCCTTCTCAAGAGCTGTATTGCCCTCATTCTCAAGAACACGGTACATGATCTCTACGGTGTTATCTGAAGGGAGGGAGGAAAAGAGGCCGGTTTCTACCACATATATGGCATGGAGCTTGGCATTCCATACTTTGGCCTCATCGATGGCCTGTTCGATAGCATGATCACTCGCTTCTGAACCATCGATTGCAACAAGTATGTTAGTAAACACTGGCATCACCCAAAACAAACATTCCATTTTTATTGAGTTTTCAAATTAAAAACGTTATTCCCATTTGCCCAAAGAGGAGCACGTTTTACAATGGATGTTATAGGATCGCGGCTAAAAGCCAGCGCAGAATGGGATGGATCGAGCGTAAAAAGAGCTGCGCGCGCACCTTTACGGATAAAGAACGGCGAGTCGGCTAACTTTGATCCTGCCACTGCAGACATGAGTATGGTCTTTGGATCGAGCTTGTATATTGTTGCCGTAAATGCCATCTCCGAAGACATATCCGGTGGGACAAACATCACATTGTCTGTGCCGAGCATCACCGTACACCCAAGTTCAAGCATCAACTTCAGGGGAGGATACCGGGCCGATGCCGTCACGCCAAGCACCCAGTTGGAACGAGGGCAGACGGCTATCGGGATCTGGTGTTCTGCACATATCCTGAGCTGTTTTTTTGTTGCATGGGTCATGTGGATGAGGAGGTCCGGTTCAAATGAAAGTGCAGCATCGACATCATCTTTGTCACGTTCACCTGCGTGAAACGCGATTCGCTTGCCAGCCTTCCGGGCAGCCCTGACCTGCCCCTCCACCCCGGTCATATCCCGGCTGCTGCTGATCCCAAGACCTTCGGCATCCACTTCGCCACCTTCCCGACCGAAGATAACGGGCTGGAAGTCGAAGCCTGCCGCCGCATCCCGTAGTGCACGGACCCCGTCCCTGCCACCCTCCCGGAAATCCGCGCACCCGTATGTCCCGGATCTGATCATGCCGGTGATGGACGCCCGCATTGCAGCGACGAGATCTGCGGGAGATGCATCGGCGAGGAGCCGGTGTTTTATGCCTTCAGGAGGCGTCACCATACTGATCAGATCGCCAGTACTCCGGTAATCCATGGCAATGGTGTCGGCAAGATGGGTATGGGCATCAAAGAACGCCGGGCAGATCCAGACCGGGGGAGCCCGGGTTCTCTCGTCGATTGCTGTAATCCATCCCCGATCGATCACGATATCGACCGGCCGGAGTGCGAGCTCTTCACCAATCAGTGCTTGACCGGACAGGATCTTCGGGACGTTCATGATATATCGTGACTCTCTTTTATATATCGAAAAATGAAATATATTTGCATGGCAAAGAAAAAAGGCGGAAGATTACTTTCATCTGCGGGTCTCGTCAACTACTACGAGAGCGAAGACCGGCGGGCGGTCCACATCAGTCCCATAACGGTCATGGTTGTTTCCGCAGTCATCGGTATCATCGTTATGATCTTCAATCTCCTCTATTCAACGCATGCATAAATCCAGTCTATGATTCAGACGGATCAACCTTTTTTTCCTTACGAATGGCAGGTCGTTTTTAGCAGCCGGCGGGTAATATCCTCGTTTTGGGTGAAATACAGGTTGTCGTGACCGATCCATGACGGGCAGTTACGGAAGAGGACAGCCGGGACCCCATTGTTGCTCTCGCCCATGACAAAGTTTGCAAACCCTGCGATCTCGTCTACCACTGCTTCCTCGGTGATCTTGAGCTCATGACCGAAGAGATCGGTGTCTCCCCGGAAATCCCGGATGGCGGTAAACCCACTCCATCCCATGGCATGGCCGGTCTGCCCGCGCCGGAAGGACCGCCCGCACGTATCTGTGATAATCACGCCGACTTTTTTTCCGGTGATCTCTCTGATCTCGTCACTAAATTCTGTTGCTGCCTTCATCGGATCGGGGGGCAGAAAGATCACCATGCCATCATCTATATTGCTCTGGTCGACCCCTGCCCGTACCCCTATGTGGCCGAACGGGAGGAGAGAGAGGATAAACGGATGCTCCATAATGATATCCTGAGACGCGTCGAGCACTGCCTGGACAAACCGGGGATCCTCTCCATTGAGTTTTGCCAGCCGCAACGCACGTTCCGAAGGCGTGATCTCAGCGAGAGGCTTTGTATATCCCCGTGATTTCGAATATACGGTCGAGGCAAGGGATATGATATCGCCATCGTCCACCTTTACCCGTTCGCAGATCATCGCTGCTATGTTATCACCGGCTCTGATGAGGGGGAGTCCCCGGATACCCATGACGACAATATTTTCCATAGTACCGGTTCTATGGGTAGATCGCACGATATAGGGATTTCGTTTAGCTAATTTTACTTCCCAGTATGGATGCAGGACAAAAACTCATGCCTGCAGGGTTCCTGCGCTGGCATAATTATTCCGATAAGCTTGCCAGACATTTTGTACTGACACGTCAATATGTTTTTATAAGGGATGCACTTATCACCTCATGTTTATGTATAACATCCTCCGATGTCCGGGGTGCAGGGCCTTTACCTACGTGGATCGGTTCCAGAAGTGGAAACTCTGCCCGGTATGTGGCCATGCGTACGAGGTGGCTAAAGTTCCTGCATATCTCCAAGTGGAGGATTATCACGACGCCGAGCATATCATACGGCAGATGGAAAAACACCTCCATGTCAATAAAAAAAAGGATTTTACACCGGAAGAATCTGAGGAACTGCGCCGGCATTACGCCGAGTGGTTCAGGAAGAAATGTCACTGATAAACCGCTTTTTCGTCCGCTAATAAGGCCGGACACTGCATGAAAAACCGGTCCGGTAAAGGGGCACCGGTATTTTTGTGAGTGTTTCAGGTACCCGGTAATTTAGAAATTCAGCTAAATGGCGAGACTACGATCCTGACACCAGACGGTAATGTTCATGTGCGATCAAAAAGATACTCCGGAAAAGGTGAGCCGTGGAACAGTACGATATCGCCATCATCGGTGCCGGCCCTGCCGGTCTTTTCTGTGCGATCCATGCCGCAGGGCCGGGGGTACGCGTGCTCATACTTGAAAAAAATTCCCGGCCCGGGGTAAAGCTCCGGATCTCTGGTTCCGGGCAGTGCAACATTACGCATGAAGGCGATATACGGACATTTTTTTCCCGGTACGGCACACACGGGCAGTTCCTCAAACCCGCACTTTTATCATTTACAAATCTGGCACTCATCCGGTTCTTTGAGAAGCATCACCTCCCGATGGAGATAACGGATGGTGGCAAGGTCTTTCCGGTGAGCCGTAATGCCATGGATGTCTGCGATGTTCTTAGCCGGGAGTGTCGGAACCGGGGCGTTCTCCTGCGGTGCAGGGAACCAGTACACCGGGTTGAAAACGCAGATCCGGGTTTTGTCCTGTATACAGCCGGCAATACATTTTCTACAAAGAATCTGGTTATTGCTACCGGCGGGGCCTCCTACCCGAAGACCGGGTCGACCGGCGATGGCTACCGGCTCGCCGCATCCTTCGGGCACACGATAAACGGGATCGGGCCGGCACTCACTCCGCTCCTGATCAGGAATTTCCCGTTTACAGACCTTGCGGGCATGTCGTTTGCCGGGCTGCCTTTCTCAATCTGGCGGGAGAACCGGAAGATCTTTGATGGGCGGGGAGATGTGCTCTTCACGCATACCGGCCTCTCCGGGCCCGGGATCCTCGATCATTCGCGCAATATCCGGGCCGATGATGAGATCCGGTTATCATTTGCCGGGCCGGTACAGCGCGACGCGTTTGTGCGGGAGTTCCTGGATACGATCTCCCGAGCCCCGACAAGATCGATAAAAACTATTATTGCCGGTCTC
>JACTVF010000260.1 GCA_019695435.1 Methanoregulaceae archaeon
ATGAAATACGGAGACAGGCCGGGAGAGCAACGTCCTCAGCCTCCTGAGCAATTGCCTTCTTACCAAGAGGGTGGAACTGTGCCACAGGATCAAACGGCGCAGTTAGATGAGGGAGAATATGTTCTTGATCCCAAAGATGCTGCTCTGTGGAGACAGGCAGAAAATCAAGTGAGGCATGAATACAATGTAGGGCCCAATGAGATGCAAGCCGAAGGTGTTGATGTACCAACTATGCAACGTGGCGGCATGACAGTAAGTTTTGGCGGGGAGAAAGCTATCCCCAACCCTAAAGACATAAAGCCAATGTTGGATACAGACCAACCTAAACCTGATCTAGATTATAAGCTTCAGGGTGGTGCGATGAACACTGACAATGCTCCTCTTGCTCCTCCACCAATGAACATCAAGCCTGCTGGAGTTCCCAAAGCAGATCAGATTTCTACTTTGTCTTCTGCAGGTGCTCCGCGTATGAACTATACTCCTCTTGCACCAGCTGAGCCTCCTCTTGAGAAGGGCACTGGAGCAATGGAGCAACGTCCACCTGAGCAAGACATGCTGGATCAGATTGACAAGAATAAGATCGCGGCAGCTCAGAAAGGCGATCTGGTCGGCCTTGGTATGGCAAATATCCATGAACGCATGGTGAGGGCTTCACAGGCAGCAGAATTGCCAAAGCCAACACCTCCAACAGCTGAAGAGAATTTGAAAAACCAGAGAATGCAGCTGCACGAGAAAATGATCAATGCTCCTACTGAGCAAGAACGATTCCAAGCCGAAAAAGATTTGGCTGAGCTTAACCGCAGAAGTCCGTGGGGCTCAGAGGGCAATCACCCCGGAGTCATGGGCAAGATCGGTCATGTGTTGAGTCGTGTTGGTCAAGCAGCTTTGTTACCTACTGCACCCTATCTTGCCACAGCTATACCTGGATCACAAGCACAGCTTGCTGCTCAAGCCACTCGTGGTGAGGCTGGCGTCGAAGGTGCTCAGAAGAAACAGATGACACAAGCTGATATCGTTGCCAAAGAGGCAGCTCCTGAGATCAAAGAGCAACAGTTGGCTTTGGCTCAGCAGAAGGTTGACGAAGTTGCGCGACAGGCTGGTTGGAAGAAAAATGCAATCACTGGCCAGTATGACATTCCTTTGAGCTATGAAGAGATGTCTCCGTTGCAGCAAGCCAATTATGACAAGATTCAGAGCCTCACAACTCTGCAAGAAGCCAAAGGTCATGAGCAAGAAGCGAAAGCTGTTCTGGAACGCTACAAAGCGGACCCGAATAGTCCCACAAATCAAGCTGCATTGGCCAAGATTCAAGAAGAGGCTAAGCGCACAGCGGTTGCAGCAGGTAAACTAGGCTTGGATCAGAAACGCTTTGTGGCTGACTATTATGGCCTAGATGAGAATGGTCAACCCATACCGGGTGTGCCGCTCACATCTGAGGGCAAGCCTGCCGCAGGCGTTAAACTGGCAAGTCACGATCAGGCCGGGAGAGTCTTCGACAAGTACAGTCCGCAGATTGACAAGGCATCACAACCCTTCGTTGCGGCTTATCAACGTTCTGGCTTGTTATCCAAGAACCTTGATGCAAAGACCAAGCAAGCTGATGCTCTTGTGGCACCTGAGTTGCTTTCTATCGCAGCTGGTGGTGCAGGATCAGGGCTCCGTATGAATGAAGCGGAGATCAATCGTGTTATTGGCGGACGTTCTGTATGGGATGCCCTTGTAGCGCGAGCGAACCAGATCAAAGAGAGTGGTGGAACATTTGATGATGCACAGCGTGAGCAGTTGAAGATGATTGCAACTTACATCAACGCTCGCAATGCTGCTGAAGTTCGCGTCTTCAATATGGGACGTGAAGCAATGCTTGCTGCCAAAGATGATGCGAACAAGGTACGTCAAGTCTATGAACACATGCAGGAAGTTTCTGGAGATCTTGCAGGTAAGGGACTTGTTGCCCCAGGCGGAAAAGCTGAAGTGGGTGATTATGTCATCCACGGAAATCAGATCGTTAAGGTCACTAGTGTGAAAGATGGCAAGACACTGGGAGAAGTTGTTGCATTTTAATTTGACTGAGGAGAGTACATATGGCAGACAACACAAATGGTGGAACCGTTGATCTCACAGGTGTATACAACACCGAAGAGACACCATTAGATACCAAGAACTCTCCTCAAGCTAAACCAGGGGAAGCAATTGACCTGACAGGTGCATACAACACAGAAGGAACTGTTGCTTCTGGCGCGCCTCTTGAGGCAAAACCACAGAATCCTCTCAAGACTGCTTGGGATTATTGGACAGGTGGTATGAAGACCAAGGCCCCTGAATTGCAAGCAGCAAAGCCTGCAGATCTAGAAAAAGATCCTTACGCTGGGATGTCTGAAGAGGATAAGAAAGCGGAAGCTGCATTGGAATCCCAAGCTGGTGTCCCATTCCATGCTGATCTTGGCAAAGCGGCAGATGCATTGTCGGCTATTGGTCGCAAAGCAGGTGGAAATATCACTGAAGGTTGGGCACAGGGATTGATGACAACTCCTGTGACAGGTTTTGAACAAAGGATTCCAGAAGCTGTATCCAAGGAACAATTTGAACAAGAGCACCCTGCATATGCGGGTGTGGCTCGTGGTGTTGGTGAATTTGTCGGTGGTATGGCAGCTGATCCGAGGATCTATGCTTTGGCCTTACTGCCCGGTGCTGAGGCAGCTCCTATTCTTAGTGCTTTGATGAGTAGTGCATTTGCGGCCCAGATGGGTGTGGGTGCTATCAAGTCTGCACAGGATTTGGGTGCCAATTGGGACAATATGTCCTCGGCAGATCGCTATAGTGCTCTGACACAATTAGGTATGAGCACAGGCATGACCGGGTTGATTGGTGCTCACGTAGCAAAGAGTGCGCCGGAAACCCTGCGCATAGCTACTGAGAAGTTGCAAGGTGTTCATGAAGGCTTAGTCGCCCCAGCTATTCGCATGGCGGGGAGAGCAGGTGGCAAGACCATCGAAAGTGCCCGTGACATTGGTGCAATGGGAGGTGCGCTTGCAGGTGCAGCGCGTGGTCCTGAAGGGGCTGCGTTGGGTGCTCTTGCTGGTGAGCGTGTTGGACGTGTTGGTCAGCGTGTTGCCGAGAAAATGGGAATCCCTCAGAAGTTTGAGCAAATGTCCCAATACGTCTTGACTCCTGAAGCAGCACGAGTGGAGGGTCTGAAGACCGATCTAGCAAAAGCCGAGAATGATTTCGCAATTGCCAAAGCTGAGCATGATAAGTATGCGGCTGGACGTGAAGAGCAGGGCTTACCCGCTCCTGCAAAAGTTCTTGCTGCCTATGAGACTGCTCAGAAACACTTGGATTTGATCCAACAGCACTACAATGCTGCTGTTAGAGCTGCTGAAGCAGCCAAGACACCTACCTCACAAGGTGAGATGAATCTTTCTCCTGAACAGCAAGCTGCGCAGGGTGAGAGGATGACTCCACCTCCAACGGATGAAGAGTTGCAGGGCCGTCAAGCTAAGCTGATGTCCGATATCGAGGGCAAGCTGGGCATGAAGGCACAACCTGAAGCTGAGAACGTGAAACGTCCTGGCGAAGTACAGCCTGAGACCTTCCCTCAGGAGCCCACAGCACGCCCTGAGGTGCCCCGCATGGGTGAAACCATAGGGATGCCGGGTGGAACGGTGCGTATGGGCAAGGTTCCACAGCTCGCAGGTGTGCCGGAACGTCTACAGCTCCCCGCAGGTGAACCGGAGGTCTCTGCCGCGAAGACAGAGGTGCCCCCAGTCATGACCGCAGGGAAACCCGAACGTGCCCCAAGTATGGCTGGTCTGAAGGTCGATGAAACAGGCAAGGTGATTGATACCACCGCTGTGCAAACCGCAGCCAGAGAAGCTCTTGGAGCTGAGAAACCGGCCAGAATGGTCCCCGCAACCGAAGGTGTCGCTGTGAAGCCAGGGGAAGTCCCGCCGATGAAAGGTGATTACCAAGAGTACACTGAGCAGACAGGTAAGCGTCTAGGTGTTCCTCCTCCTATGACTGAAGATGTGGGGGCAAAAGTACGTGGGGAAGCCCCACCGATGCCCCGAGGGGAGCGCAGAGAGCGCGCACGTACACCAGAGGAAGAGCAGACAACCAGACTCTTCAAGCAGGCGCGTACTGAGCTTGGTGAGAATGCTAGCTCCGATGATGTTATGGCTAGAGTGGATGCACTCAAGGCTGCAGAAGCCAAAGGTGTCCCTGCGCGTGAGCCCGGTCTTCT
>JACTVF010000261.1 GCA_019695435.1 Methanoregulaceae archaeon
CATCACTACGCCCATGAGAGGACCGAGAGCGGCTTTCTGTTTCTCGGCGATGAACTCCGCCCGTTCAGCGACAATCTTTTTGATCACCGCTTCGAGTTCGTCGCGGGAAACGGTCGGGGCGAGTTTTGCCATGGCCGCTTCGACCGTGCTCCCCCCGGCAATGGCCGTGAGGACTTCGGGGACCGCTTCCTTTGCGGCAGCGCCTTTCTCCACGGCTTCGAGTACTGCGATGATCGCATCGTCCGGGATTTTATCAGTGTCCGCACCGTTCCTGCGGATCTCCTTGATGGTCGCAAGCAGCGTGCGGGACGCGAGGTTTGCCTTGACCCCTGCAACCAGCGCCATCTCGAAGAGAATGCGGTACTCGGAGAAGGCCATCTGCCGCGCAACCACGGGTGCAAGCCCGAGATCTTTTTCATACCGTTCGGCCGTAACGGTCAGGAGCTCCGGTACGAAAATCTCATTCCAGCGTGCCTCATCGATCCTCACAGGGAGCACATCGGTCTCTGGATACATCCGTTCCGCCCCGGGGAGAGGGCGCATGTACGCGGTGCTCCCCTCTTCGAGCATCTTGCGCGTCTCTTCGGGGACCGGCTTTGCCGACAGGGCAACCTTTGCCCGGCCGGCGACCTGGTGCCAGGCGCAGTCCACCTGCTTTGCGCTCGCGCCGGAAACGAGGATCACGGCGTCCTGTTCGCCCGCGTGGACATGCCCGCGGAGCCGCGCAACCTCTTCCGCGGTCACGCCGTACGCGGGCAGTTCATCGGTGTGGAAGATGCCGCCGACACCGCACTTCTTGGCGTAGTCCGACATCTCGGTCCCGAGCCGGCGGCCGGGCTGGATCTCGCGGCCGACAAGGCCGGCAAAGCCCGGCAGGACAAGCGCGAAGATCTTCTTTGACTTCTTGAGGATCGCAGATTTTGTCTCTCTGAAGATATCCGTGACATCGATCTGCTCTGTTCCGACGCTGGCGTGGCGTTTTACCAGTTCCGCGTGGATCGCAAGCAGGCTCTGCTGCCGCTGGACTTCGCGGCGGACGACTTCCGCAATGAGGTCAAGTTCCTGCACACCCTTGATCTCGACCCGGGCGCCGTCTTTGATCGAGATGTTGACATCCTGCCGGATCGTCCCGATGCCGCGCTTGACCGCGCCGGTCGACCGGAGCACCATCCCGATATACTCGGCCACCTGCTGCACCTCTTCGGGCGTGTGCATGCAGGGGGAGGTCGTGATCTCGACAAGCGGGATGCCGAGCCGGTCCAGCGAGAAGATGTCGTCCTTTACCCGTTGCGCCGCCTCCTCCTCGATACAGAGCGTCTCGATGCTCCCGCCGTTGGGGAGGACGCCGTTGATGGCGACCAGTGCCGTGCGCTGGAACCCGCTCGTGTTGGAGCCATCGATCACGAGCTTCCGCATCACGTGAATCTGCGGGATCGGCGTCATGTCGAAGAGCTTCGCAATCGTCAGGCCGAGATTAAGTGCTTCTTCGTTAAGCGGCGCGGGGGGCTCCTCATCGTTCTCGACAAGGCACGTGGATTTATAGGTATAATAATGGAACTTCCGCACGCGCTTCATCTCTTCCTGTGCGGCACGGTCGATCTGACCCATCTCGCTCTCGGTCGCCCGCAGGTACCGGAAGAACTCGCCCGTGTGGTCGGCATTATCGAGCAGCGTGGTCGGGCAGTGGCAGAAGAGCTTCTCTTTCGTGTCCAGCTGCTGGTGGATCTAGATACCGGCCACGAGGCCCACATCTTTATAATTAGTTTTCGGCAGGACGAGTTTTTCATCCACGATGGATAAGACCACTTGCCCAGCATTCTTATAATCCATGGGCGCTCCTCCGCATGCACTCGCCTTTGACGTCTGTCTTCATCAGCAACGCCGCTTTTGCGGGGTCGCGTTCATTTGCAAGCACCCACATCTGCTTGACGAGCGCCACTTCGGGCAGCGTGTCACCGCCTTCGATCACACCTGCGGCCAGCAGGTCGCGGCCCGTATCGTAGACCCGGTCGCAGACCCGGCCGTTCATGCACTGCGAGGTCATCACGACCTGCGTCCCGCCCGCGATCAGTTTTTTTATCGGCGGGATCAGCGCCGTACTCACGTGCCCGAGGCCGGTGCCGGCAAGAACAAGTCCTTTGTATCCCTCGTACGCTTTCAGCAGGTCGGGGGACATGCCGGGATAGAACTGGATGAGGGCGCAGTGCGGTTCGAGTTTGTCGTGCAGGGCGAGTTTTCGTGTGCCCCTGTGGACAGCGATATCGTCGAGAGTCACCGTCCGGGTCGCGTAGTCCACCGTCCCGATCGGTGGTATCCCGATGCTCCGGAAGGCGTCCCGCCGGGAGGTGTGCATCTTCCTGACTCTTGTCCCCCTATGGATGGCGCAGGAATCGTCGTTTGTCGTCGCGTGCATAACAACTGCCACTTCCCCGAGATCACTTTCTGCTGCCAGCGCCGCACAGACCCCGTTCATTGCATTGTCGCTTGAGGGGCGGTCGGCCGAGCGCTGCGAACCGACAAAGATGACCGGGACCGGGGTATCGAGCATGAAACTGAGGGCGGCCGCGCTGTAGGCCATCGTGTCTGTCCCATGGGTGACGATAACCCCGGTGACGCCGTGCTTGATCTCATCATACACGGCCTTTGCAAGTTCCTGCCAGATCGCCGGCGTCATGTTCTCGGAGAGGATTGTGTAGAGCACCTTCGTGCGGTACCGGCCGATCTCGGCAAGGGCCGGGATCGCGGTCAGGATATCGTCCGCATCGAACTGGCTGGTGACCGCCCCGGTACGGTAATCGATCCGGCTCGCAATGGTGCCACCGGTCGAGATGATGGCAAGCTCGGGGAGGTCCGGGTCCTGCCGGACCGGCGCCCCGTGGGGGGCAGAGACCGGGGCAGGGGAGACGAGCGTGCAGCACGCCTTCTCCACCCCGATATTGTACCCGCTTGAAAGTTTTACGACTGCCATGCCGTCGCGGTCGGTGATGTAGGTCCCGGAAAGAGACTTCCCGCTATAGGTGCAGGTGACGAGATCCCCTGCAGAAAAAGAGGCGCTTATGCTACCATCCTCCGTGCATCGGAGAGCAAGTCTTCCTTTGCTTTGGAGATCTTTGCGAGCCGCTCATCGATGAGGGCGGAGTCTTTATCCAGCTGCTTCTTGCAGTCGGCGATGGCGATCTTGGTCGCAAACGGGGCCGGCCCGCCGGTTGCCTTCCGGAGGCCGAGCGAGTTTGCCACATCCAGCGCCGCATTGATCTGGTCCTGCGTGAGCCCTTTCCCCGCAAGCGAGATCCCGAGATCGAGTTCCTTTGCCGACTCTTCAAGGGTCTCTAGGGTCAGGCTGCCTTTCTGGACAGACCGTCCCACGATGTTGTGGGCGGTGCGGAATGGCAGGCCGTAGTCCCGCACGAGCGTATCGGCAAGTTCTGTCGCCGTTGAGAAGCCCTTGCCGGCCTCTTCTTTCATCCGGTCGGTGTCGAAGATCGCGCTCGACAGCATATCGATGAGGAGCCGGAGGCTCTCCTTTGCGTCCCGCATCCCGCGCCAGATATTGGGCGTGAGTTCTTGGAGGTCGCGGTTGTAACTCATCGGCAGACCTTTTACCGTCATAAGCGCCCCGGTATAGGCCCCGAAGACCGAGCCGGTCTTGGCCCGCATGATCTCGGCGGTATCCGGGTTCTTCTTTTGCGGCATGATGGACGAGGTCGAGCAGAACGCATCGTCGAGCGAGACAAACTTCACAAACGAAGTGCTCCAGATGACCAGTTCCTCACAGAGCCGGCTCACATTGGCCATGAGGAGGGAGAGATCAGCAAGTGTTTCGAGCGCAAAGTCCCGTGTCGCCACCGCGTCCATGGTGTTTACAACAAGGCCATCAAACCCAAGCAGTTTTGACGTGTACTCGCGGTCGATGGGGTAGCCGGTGGAGGCAAACGCGGCAGCGCCGAGCGGGCAGAGGTTGACCCGGACATACGCGTCCCGCAGCCGATCGAAATCGCGGGAGAACTGCTGCTCGTAGGCAAGGAGGTGATGGGCGAGGGTAGTGGGCTGGGCGTGCTGCATGTGGGTGAAACCGGGCATGAACGATTCCCGGTGCGCCTCGGCAAGAGCGATGAGCACTTCCCGGACTTTTAAAAGCGCTGCCATCTGCTTGAGCAGGTCTTCGCGCAGCTTAATCCGGATACAGGTGGCAACTT
>JACTVF010000262.1 GCA_019695435.1 Methanoregulaceae archaeon
CACGGCAGGATGAAGAAAGGAACGCTGTAATGCCTTTGAAGATTCACGATATGACCGGCACGCAGACCGATTGCCCACGGCCATTGAGCAGAAAGAAACTCAAGCAGTTGATGCCACAGAACCGCAATCTTTCCGGTCACGGTGGCCCTAAGTTATTCCCACGCTGGAAGCAGAAGCGAAAGCAGCGTGCAGACAAGCGACGGCTTCACTCCAAGCGGTCTCTGTCTGACGGTACAACATACCAGTTACTCCCGAACGCTGCCGATCTTGAGATGATGAAGCCCACTCTATTTGAAAGACTGGGTGGACTCTTCGGCAATCTCAAGCTCAGATATGAGAGGTCAAAAAAACTGGGACGCTGATCCCATCAACGCAACACAATCAGAAAGGACAGGACAATGCAAGGTACGGTGAAGTGGTTCAATAACGCAAAGGGATACGGATTTTTATCCCGCGATGATGGCGAGAAAGATGTTTTCTGCCATTACTCATCAATCACAGGAGACGGATACAAGACCCTCAAAGAAGGCCAGCGAGTCGAGTTCGACCTTGTGAAAGGACAGAAAGGTCTCCAGGCAGATAACGTCCGAGTGCTCTGATCGTAGCAACGGCACAAGAAAGGAATTACCCCTGTGAATTCCCAAAATGTTCCCGCCTTTAGGCAGTCAATTTCATCCTCGATGGGATGCGAAAATTGTTACCGGCTCACACAGATCGACGGAGTGAAGTTTCCATCTGGTCCCGAGGCTGACCGCGGCGTTGATATTCACGCCATTCTCGCTCCCTATGCGCGACACTGCGCACAGCATCATGTGCCAGCAGACTTTGCCTACCTGGACTCACTCTGCGATGCGGTAGGAGACGAGGCGTTTACCATCCTGGAGAACTGCCGCGACAATTTGACAATCGACTGGCAGAATTTCTTTGAGGCAGAAATTCACTTTGGAATGGACGAAGATTTCCGTCCCACCTTCAGCTATGACCACGACGGGAAGAAAGTCGAAGTAGATCCAGTGTGGGGCATCGAAGGCTCAGGGAGGGAACCGGCCTATTGTGGGATTCTAGATGTGCTCTATGTGATGCCCGGAGGCCGCGTAGCGAAGGCTCCTGATTACAAGTCACATAATCGTCCGTTTCCTGCCGACACCGACCAGGGCAAGCTCTACACGCTCGCGGTCCTGATGCACTTGCCAGAACTGCAGGAGTGTGAATTCAGCCTCCGCTTTGTGCGCTATGCAAATGTGGTCACGGCACACAAGTACACGCGGCAGGATGTTCCCGCTCTTATGGCGGCAATGAAGCGCAAGCGCGCGCAGCAGGAACAGATTCACCACAAGGTAGAAACCGGCGAACCTTTGCGAGTCCACGGAGGTCCCCACTGCTCTTATTGTCCCTGCATCCTCAATCCTGATCGCTACCCATGTCCCATCGAACCTTTGAATCCTTCCATCAACAGGACGCCGGCGGAGTGGCTGAGTACAAAGTTGGTTCTCGACACAATGAAGTGGGTTGCGGATAACACGCTGAAACAAACAGCAGACCAGACACGGGAGCCAATTCGCTCACAGGATGCAAACGGGAAGTGGTATATCTATCAGCCGGAAGAGAGAGAGGTTGTCACTGCCTGGCTATTTGAAGAGGACGGAAAGGGCGGATTCGATATGCCCATAGTCAATGCACTTTTGGACTGGGCAAACGAGAATTCCTCTGATTTGGTCCCGCGCCGCGGCAGCAAGCCTTGGTTCTGCAACCTGAAGATCGGATGGTCAAAACTTCATAGTTACCTGAAGTCCAACAAGCGTGAGATCATCCACAACCGCATTCGGGATCTGGCGACTATCGAGAAGCGGATTCAGTACAAGATCACGAAAGACGCAGAGATCGATGATGGTCCTGTCGATGAATCCTACAGCGAGGAAGGCGAGGAGACGGAGTTCTAATGGCTAACAAAATACTTCTCGGCAAGGCTGAAACCAGAGAGAATGTCTACATCGACATTCCCACTCTGGTCAGCACTCGCCTTTTGGTTACAGCCTCATCGGGAGGCGGAAAGTCAGAGACGCTACGTAGAATTCTCGAAGAGGCAGTTGCGCATATTCAGTGCATCGTAATCGACCCAGAAGGTGAGTTCTCCACATTGCGTGAGCAGAAGCCGTTTGTTCTGGTGGGCGAAGGCGGGGAAACCTCTGCGGATATTCGCACGGCGGGATTAGTTGCAACCCGTCTGCTCGAACTGAACGCCTCGGCGGTCTGCGACGTTTACGAAATGCGTGTCCATGAACGCCACGAATGGATAAAGCGATTCCTTGATTCACTTGTTCATGCGCCGAAATCTCTCTGGCACCCTGTTCTGGTCGTGGTAGACGAAGCGCATACTTACTGCCCCGAGCACGGTTATGGCGAGTCCGTCGCTTCGCAGTCCGTAATCGACCTAGCCAACCTCGGCCGTAAACGCGGATTCTGCGCAATCCTGGCAACACAACGGTTGAGCAAACTGTCGAAGAATGCTGCCGAACCCCTTCAGAACTATCTTGTGGGCAGGACCACCTTTGACGACCAGAAGCGTGCAGCCTCAACTTTCAAGATTGACCCAGGCGCTGCAACCCGCGCGTTCTCTCTGGAGTTGGAACGGCTCAAGGATGGTCAATTCATTTCCCGTGGTAGAGCCATCACTGGCGATATGCTCAAGGTCCAGGTAACGCGCGGGGCAACGCGAGCGCCAAAGACAGGCACAGCGATGGCTGGCGTGGTGACTCCAACTCCTGCCGCAATCAAGGCGCTTCTTCCAAAACTCTCTGATCTCCCACAGGAAGTGGAGAGAAAGGCCAGAACGGAAGATGATCTCCGCCGGGACCTAACAGATGCCAAACGGCGCATAAAGGAATTGGAGCGCGCGGCTCCGATAGTGTCCACGCAGGACCTCAAGCCGGACCCGGAAGCAATACGCCAGATCGTCATAGGTGAGGTAGACTCCTTTTTTGTTACAGCCCAGGATAAGATCGGGAAACGGATTGCGGGTGAGCTTGAAAAGGTCATTGGCCGGCTTCAGGCCGACATTGAGTTCTTCGCGCAGTTCGCCGCTGTTCTCAAAGATCCCCAACAGTGGAAAGCGCGGGGATTGTCCAGCGAGGGCGAAAAGGCTCTCAAAACGGTACGGATGGTCGAAATTACGCCCCAGTCCCGCCAGCCAGGGCGCGCCCCTGCCGCATATAGCCGCCCTGTAGCCCAACCCCCCGCCCGGAGGCCCACCAGCCCCACACAGGGCGATTCTGGCGGTTCTCTGACCGGCCCGGAACAGCGTATCCTGAACGCTATCGCCTGGCTGGAGACCATCGGGGTCGATACTCCCGAACAGCCGGCCGTGGCATTCCTGGCCGGCTACAGCTACGGCGGGGGTGGTTATAACAACCCAAGAGGGCGCCTGAAGACGTTGGGTTTGGTTGAATACCCTTCACCGGGCATGGTGAGGGCCAAGGATCTGTTGTTCCCGGAAGGATGCTGATGCCGCTACTTGGATTCAAAAAGAGATATGTCGAGCCGATTCAGGCCGGGACGAAGATTCACACCTTCCGAGTTGATCGCAAGATTCCCGTCAAGGTAGGAGACGCGCTCTATCTCTATTGCGGTCTGAGAACCAAGAACTGCTTTCGCATCCTGCCGCCTGATACGCGCAGCCTGCCGATTCGTTGTGTGCGCGTCGAGCCGATGACGATCACTGAATTTAGCGTGAAGATACGCGGCAAGATTATCTTCTCGGAGCAATGTAACGAACTGGCGCGGAACGATGGCTTTGCTAATTTTGAGGAGATGTTCCAGTTCTTCAAGGACCGAGTGCCAATCACCGGCCAACTGATTTTCTGGAAGGAACCAAAGCGACTTTACTGGGAGGATGATTTTGAACACTAACAGCAAGCAAGAAGATAATCCACAACAAGCTCTCTTGATCCCACCGGAAGATCCAGAGCCAGGCACGGAACTGAAGTCGTGGGCGCTGGTAGAACTTTTCGGCCATCAACGAATCGTGGGCTATCTGTCTCAGCAGACTTTCGGAACGGGAGTCCTGTTCAGAGTCGATGTGCCAGACCTCACATCATCAGGCAAGGTGATTCGAAACGGATTCACTCGGTACTTTGGTCTCTCTTCCATTTACAGCATCACACCGATTTCAGAAGAGA
>JACTVF010000263.1 GCA_019695435.1 Methanoregulaceae archaeon
CGTTTCGGGAGCGCAAACAACGACCCGATGACAAAAACCGGCTTTGCCAGCAATCATGCGGGCGGCATCCTCGGCGGAATCTCCACCGGGCAGGAGATTGTGGTGAGGATCGCGGTAAAACCCACGCCGTCGATTGCAAAAGTCCAGCAGACCCGGGATATCCACGGGAACGTCGTGGCAATTACGGTCGGCGGCCGGCACGACCCCTGCATCGTGCCCCGGATCCTCCCGGTGGCAGAAGCGATGCTTGCGCTCGTGCTTGCCGACGCGGCGCTGGAGCAGGAGAAATACCGGTAAATCTTTTTTTGCAGCGCAGCCCTGAGGGGCCTGATCCCCGGCAATCAGGCCAGCAGTTTTGCCAGTGCCACAAACTCTTCGACCGAGTACTGCCCCTCTGCGGTCGGGACACCGGTATGGCAGTACACAAACTCAGAGCCAAAGAGCGGGAGGATCGCCCGGGCATACCGGAATGATGAGCCCATGACCCCGGTACAGATCGGTTTTTTTGCTGCCCGGGTAAATGCAATCAGGTCGATGAGGTCGTCCTCGTTATTGGGAGTAACGATGATTTTGGGGATATCGCCGTATGCCCTGAGCTCCTGTTCGAGCACAAATAAAACGTGGAGTGGCATCATCTGCGCCTCATGGTGCGAGGCAATGATCGCCCTTCCTGCTGCTATTACCGGTCCGGCCTCGCGGGCAAACGGCTGCTCGACATCCACGTAATCGACAAACGGAATAACCGGTGCGATCTTTTGTGCCCACTCCTCCGGGCTCCCGAAGTACCGGCCACCTTCCTGTGCCGAGCGGAGCGTGGCAATGACCGGCAGCGCACACCTTTTTTTGCACTGCCGTACCATCTCCACCGGATCCCCGTCCATCAGGTCAAAGCGGAGCTCGATGATCTGGGCGCCCTGTGCCTGTGCGGCAGCAGCCTGTGCGGGATCGGTGAGGGAGGCAACGATCTGCATATACCAGACGGTTAGCCGCGCGGCCACAAAAAGATGCGCCCGTACCGGGATCCTGTTTTAGGGTTTTTTTGAAGGGATACCGGTTTATCCCCTTCCGGGTTGAAACTGTCCGCTGGATATGGAACGTGCGGCAGTCATGACGGTTCTCCGGCTCGCGTGCGGGGCGCTCGGGTGGTGCGTCCTCCTCGGACTCGTCCTGCCGCTCGGTGCTGCATACCTGCTCGGCCTGTCGCCTGCCCCCGCTCTTGCCCTGATCGCAAGTGCGTTTCTTATCGAGTACGGGGCGATACCGATCGGGATCGGCCTCAGCCTTCCCCCACAGTATGTCCTCCCTGCGGCTATCAGCATCGAAGCCGGGATATTCCTCGGGATCTACGGCAGTCTCGACACGATTGGTAAGGTATCAGGACGCGTCGCAGGGTTTTTGGAAAAGACAAAAACGATCGCAGGGCGCTCAAAAATGTTTGACCGGTACGGCATGTACGGCCTTTTTCCCTGCGAGATCCTGATCGGGGTCTATCTGTGTGCGCCGGCCTCCCGGTTGTTCGGGTGGCAGAGAGGGCGCTCGTTTGCGATCACCATGGCCGGGTACTGCGTCGCTGCCGTGGTCACGACCCTTGCCACCCTCGGCCTGATCCGGTATTTCTTCTCCTGAAACGGAGTGCCTATGCCAGAAAACCCGCTTTCCTCCCTGAAAAAAATTCCCGAACTGCTCGCACCGGCCGGATCGATGGAAGCGTTCTTTGCCGCGGTCGCCGCCGGGGCCGATGCAGTCTACCTGAGCGGGAAACAGTTTGGCGCACGGAAATTCGCACAGAATTTTTCCGAGGAGGAGATTGAAGGGGTTATCACGTACGCCCATGCCCGGGGCGTACGGGTCTATGTGACCGTCAACACGCTGGTCCACGACCGGGAACTCCCGGGGGTCGCGGGGTACCTTGTCCGGCTGTACGCAATGGGGGCCGATGCCGTGCTCGTGCAGGATCCCGGGGTCGCGGCACTCGCACATGAGATTGTGCCCGGCCTGGTGCTCCATGCCTCAACCCAGCTCACCATCCACAACGCGGAGGGCGTGCGGTGGGCACACGGGATGGGCTTCTCCCGGGTGGTGCTCGCCCGGGAACTCTCCCTCGCCGAAGTGGAAGCGATTGCCCTGGCAACCGCGGACACCGGGGTCGGCCTCGAAGTCTTTCTCCACGGGGCCCTCTGCTACAGTTACTCGGGCCAGTGCCTGCTCTCGTCCGTGATCGGCGGCCGGAGCGGGAACCGGGGCATGTGCGCCCAGCCGTGCCGTAAGAGATATTCGCTGGTGGCGGCCGGGGTGGACAACTACGGTCGGCCGACCGGCCTGCACGATGTGCCGTTACAGGAAAAGTATCTCCTCTCGCCAAAAGATCTCTGTACGTACCGTGAGATCCCCCGGCTCGTGAACTCTCCTGTCGCCTCGCTCAAGATCGAGGGCCGGATGAAGTCACCGGAGTACGTGGCCATTGTTGTCTCCACGTACCGGCGTGCGCTCGATGCGGCGACCGCAGGCACCTTTGTCCCGGACAAAGCCGCGGAGCGCGACCTGATGCTCGCATTCAACCGGGGGTTTACCAGGGGATACCTCTTCGGTGACCGCCACGGGAAACTCATGGGCAGGGACCGGCCGGACAACCGGGGGCTGTGCATCGGTACGGTTGCCCGGTACGATCGCTCCCGGGGGACCGTAACCGTATCCCCGGACCAGCCGGTCGCGCTGCATCCCGGGGACGGGCTCCTCTTTTCCCTCCCGAACCACCCGGCAGCGGCATGGGGATTTGCCCTCAATAGCGAACCCGAGGTGCATGAGGAGGGGATTGTGCTTGCCATTCCCCGTCCGGTGCAGGAAGGCGCACGGGTCTTTCTTACCTTCTCACAGGACCTTGCCGCCCGCGCCCGGCAGATCGCTGCACAGGCCCCGGCAGACCTTCGCCATCCGGTGCCGGTCGACATGGTTGCGTCAGTCGCTGCTGACGGGCACCTGTCCCTCGCAGGTACGGTCCACCCCCCGGGAAAAAAACCGGTTGCCGTGGAAAATACCTCCGGTCTCCATCTCGTACCGGCCCGGTCCCGCCCGATCTCACAGGAACAGCTTGCCGCACAGCTCGCAAAGACCGGGGGAACCCCGTTTGCGATCGCGGATCTGGCACTTGCCTATGACGGTACCCTGTTTACCCCTGTCAGTGAAATTAACCGGGCAAGAAGGGAATTTTTCATACATGCTGAGGAGATTCTTGGTGCAGCATCCCGTCCCCTGCCGGAAGAGGTGAAAGCCGCAGAACAGCGTCTCGGCCGGTTCATCGCAAAATACCCGGCATCCTCATCTCACTCAACACCCATCCCGCAAAAAATCCCTGACCGGCGCATGAGCATCTGCCTGTTCGCGGACAGTTATGAATCCGTGGACGCCGGCATCCGTGCCGGGGCGGAAACAATCTGTTTTGAACCCTGCGGGTTCCCGTACCCAAAAGGAAAAGATGCCGATGCCAAAAAGGCCCGGGTTGAGGTAGTGATCCGTTCCGCACTCGAAACCTGCCGGGCACACAATTCCCGCCTCATCTGGAAGCTGCCCCGGATCACCCGACAGGCCGAAATTGATGCGATCCGTTCTCTCCTGCCCCGGTTGCATGCGGCAGGCCTTGGTGAGTGCATGGTTGAAAACCCGGGAACCGCCTTCGCTGTGGCAGCGGCTGCACCGGGTCTTGCCCTTGCAGGCTCATGTGCGCTCAACGTTTTTAATGCAGAGACCGTCCGGGTTTTTACCCGGCTGCCCTTTGGGATGCTCCTGCTCTCCCCGGAGTTATCCGAAAGTGAGATTGCCGAACTCGTTCATGCCGTACGTTTGAAGGGGGACAGGCCGAAACTCGCCGTGTTCGTGCAGGGGAATATTGAGACGATGGTAACCGAGGATTGCCTGCGTGCGGTGATAAACAAGTGCCGGCGCACGTCAGGTTCCTGCAAAAATACCCGCTGGCTTGGGATCCGGGACGAGACCGGACATCTGTTCCCGGTACGGATTGACGATGCCTGCCGGAGTCATATTTTCAACGCTGCCGAGACCTGCCTTGTCGATGCGGTGCCTGAACTGGTGCAGAGCGGGGTCGATGCGATCGCGATCGATGCCCGGGGGCGGCCCGCAGCGTATGCAGGTGAGATGGTCCGGAT
>JACTVF010000264.1 GCA_019695435.1 Methanoregulaceae archaeon
ACGGGACGTACATCGGCCCGCTTAAGATGCAGCTGGACGAGGAGGATACGCGAGGAGGAGAGGACAGCGATGGTACTTGAACTGCTTGATACAAAAGTCCGGGAGTGTATCAGGAAACGGGGGTTTACCCGGCTCTCCCCGGCTCAGGAACAGGCAATCCCCCTCATCCTTGCAAAGAAAAACCTCATCTTGATCGCCCCGACTGGTACCGGCAAAACCGAGAGCGCGATGTTCCCGGTCTTTGACGCGCTTCTCAAAATGCCGGCGGGAGGAGGATTCAAGGCCGTCTATGTCACTCCATTGCGATCCCTCAACCGGGATATCCTCGCGCGGATGAAATGGTGGTGCCACGAACTGGGTCTTTCGGTTGGCGTCCGTCACGGGGATACCCCCATGGGAGAGCGGAGGAAACAGGCGCTCTCGCCGCCCGACCTGCTTATCACCACCCCGGAAACGCTCCAGGCGCTCTTCATGGGCAAGCGCCTCCGTAAGCATCTCGAACACGTGCAGTTCGTGATTATTGATGAGATCCACGAGATGGCCGGGAACAAGCGGGGGGCACAGCTCGCCGTCGCGCTCGAACGCCTTGCGGAGTATGCCGGCGAATTCCAGCGCATCGGGCTCTCCGCCACCGTGGGAAAACCGGAGACGATCGCCCGTTTCCTCTGCGGGGCGCGTCCCTGCGAAATTGTGCAGGTGCCGGTCGCAAAACAACTGGATATTACCGTCAGTTTTGTCGGCGACAACTTCAAGAACCAGGTGCAGGCACTCGAACGTGCGCTCGACCGGGTAGGCTCGACGCTCGTCTTTGTCAACACCCGGGTGACCGCCGAGGCGCTTGGCCATGCCCTGTACTCCCGGGGCGACGTGGAGGTGCACCACGGCTCGCTCTCCAAGGAGATCCGGATCGATGCCGAGGAGCGGTTCAAGAGGGGCGAGATCCGGACCCTCATCTGCACCTCCTCCATGGAACTCGGGATCGATATCGGCCGGGTCGACCACGTGATCCAGTTTGGCTCCCCCCGCGAGGTCGCCCGGTTGGTACAAAGGGTCGGCCGGGCCGGCCACCAGCTCAACACCATCTCGCGCGGTACAATCCTTGCCACAGGCTTTGACGATCTCTTGGAGTCGCTCGTGATTGCCCGACGGGCAAAGTCAAATGAGATCGAGGCGGTGGTGCCGGACGTAAACGCCGGCGATGTACTCGCCAACCAGATCGCAGCGATGGCCGTGGAGTACGGCGAGATTGAACGCGTCCGGATCCGGGAGATTGTGGAGAGAACTGCTATCTTTGCCGGGTGCGGTACACTCCTTGACGATGTCTGTTCCCAGCTCGAGGAGCACCGGCTCATCAGGATCGATGGCAGCCGGATCGTCACAACCGCCCGGGCCCGGCGCTACCTCTCGGGCAACCTCTCGATGATCCACGATGAGCGCAAGATCCCGATCTTTGACATGGTCTCGCGCCGGACCGTGGGCACGCTGGACGAATCGTTCGTGGTCGGATGGGTGCATACTGGTGCGGTCTTCATCACCAAGGGCCAGCTCTGGCGGGTGCTGGAGATGAACGAAGGCCGGCTCACGGTCGAACCGGCAAAAAAAGCGATCGGCGAACTGCCTTCATGGGAGGGTGAGCAGATCCCGGTCCCGTTTGCAGTCGCCCGTGAAGCGGGGGCAATCCGGCGCGAGCGCACCATGGGGGAATACACAAAAGAAAAAGAAAGCATTGCATTTGCTGCTCGCATCCTCTCCGAGATGGAGAAGAACCGGTGCAAAATCCCCACCGACCGGCTCATCACGTTCGAGAACATCGATGACGGCGTGGTCTGCAACGTCTGCGCCGGCCACAAGGCAAACGAGGCGTTGGGACGCGTGCTCTCAATTCTGATCTCAGCACGATACGGGACTACCGTCGGGATCGAACTGGACGCATACCGGATCCTGCTGCGCCTGCCTTCCGCGATCCGGGCGGCCGATGTCCGCGATTTCCTGTTATCCCTTGAACCCGCCCACATGCCGGGTATCCTGAAACTCGCGCTTAAGCGCACTGCGCTTTTCAAGTGGAAACTGGTACAGATCGCAAAGAAGTTCGGGGCGATCGACCCGGATGCCGATTACGAGAGGATCAGCATCCAGCGCCTGCTTGACTATTTCGACAACACGGTCGTCCAGCAGGAGGCGTACCGCGAACTGCTGTCCGGTTACATGGATGTGGATGCCGCAGCGCAGATTGTCGGCATGATAAAAGCGGGCGAAATCGAGGTCGTCATCGGCACCCATTCGATCATCGGGGCGGACGGTATCCTTTCCTCCCGCGACCAGATCCCACCGCCGACCGCAGACCAGGCCGTGCTTTCAACCCTGAAACGCCGGCTCGAACAGGACGAGGTCGTGCTTGTCTGCATGAACTGCCGGAACTGGAAGAGCCGCACGGTCGTCTCGCGGGTGCCAGACTCGCCCCAATGCCCGAAGTGCGGCGCCCGGCTGATTGCCGCGCTCAAACCATATGAGGTGGATGCCTACGCGATCGCTGTTTCAAAAAAGAAGAAAAACGAAGAGGAACGAGCCACCGAGCAGCGCCTGCTCCGGAATGCAAACATTGTCCTTTCGAGCGGGAAAAAAGCCGTGATCGCACTTTCTGCCCGGGGTGTAGGACCCGAGAACGCATCCCGGATCCTTGCGACGCTCGCGGACGGTGACGCCTTTTACCGCGAGATCCTCAAGGCAGAGCGGAACTTTATCCAGACACACCGGTACTGGACATAACGGTTCCCTCAGCCATCCCGGTGAAGGTACAAAAACAGCCCATGATATGAACCCACTTCTTTTGGACTTGGGCAGGAAAATGGGGCTTGTTCGGATGATGCGGTGCCGGAATGAGAGTTCGGGAATTTTTCCAGATGATAAGGATAAAAAAGTCGTCGTGCAGGTACGATACCGGCACCCGTATTACATAATGCTTTCAAGTTTCTGTTCGAGGAAATCGAGGCCCTTCTTGATATCTTCGAGGTTTTTCCCGCCGGTCAGGATGATCTTTCCGGAAGAGAAAAGGAGTGCGACAATCTTCGGGTCCTTGATCCGGTATACGAGGCCCGGGAACTGCTCGGGTTCATACTCGATGTTCTCGAGATTAAGCGTGACGACGACCTTGTTGAGGTTGATGTACTTGCCGATATCATAAGAACAGACGATGTTTGTAACTGTAACCCTGGGAACGTCAAGCGTGTTGACACCGGCTTCCTTGAGGTTCTTCATGATAATCGCAAGGCCATCTTTTAATGCCTTGTTATCACGGAGGCCGGTAAGCACTACCTTACCCGAGGAAAAGATCAGGGATGCAATCTTCGGTTTCTCGATACGGTAGACCGCACCGGGGAACCTCTTGGTGTTGAGCTCGCAGTTCTTGATCTTGCTGGATACCATGTTGAGATCAATGGACTCGGCGATGACTCCGGAAGCCACGACATTCTCAATTTTCAATGAATCGTACCGTTTATCAGCCATCTCTATACTATGCAGTGTATCGAATCATAATACTAATGGAGAATCTTTATGTCCTGATCCGTACCCTCTGACGGGAAACGGCAGGGTGAACGGCAAAAACCGGTCGTTGTGCAGCGAGACTCTGCATAAAAAAAGACAGATTGAAATGGAAATACCATCAATATTCAGGCAATAATCGGGCTGATTTTATGGGTGGAGACCAGCACAACATGGAAGATTACGAGCAGGCAAAGGCGACATTCTCAATCGAGGTGCCCGAGTATTTTAATTTTGGTTTTGATGTCGTCGATGCCTGGGCAAAAAAGGACCGAAACAAGCTTGCCATGATCTGGGCAAACCAGCAGGGCGAGGAAAAGAAGCTGAGCTTCCTTGACATGTCGAATCTCTCCAACCAGGCGGCAAACGTACTTCTGAAGTACGGGATCAACAAAGGTGACCGTGTCCTTATCATGCTGCCCCGGGTGCCGGAGTGGTGGATCTTCGTTGTCGCGCTCATCAAGCTCGGCGCGGTCTTCTGCCCCTGTCCGACCATGCTCACCCCCCGGGATATCAAATACCGGATCAATAAGGGAAAATTCCGGATGGTCATCACCAATCTTGAAAATTCGAGAAAGATCGAGGAGATCTGCAACGAGTGCCCAACG
>JACTVF010000265.1 GCA_019695435.1 Methanoregulaceae archaeon
CGTCCTGAAGAACTCTTCAGGGCCGCCGATTACGTGATAAATCACGTAGGGGACGTGCTGCCCATCGTAGGGGCACTGCTCAGGTGACCAGGATCTTCCCGATCGTGACGGCAGCGTGTATCATATAAAAGGTAATATGACACCAGTACCACATTAGGTACAAGGGAATTATGAAGGCTCCACTGATCACGGTCGACAACATCTGTATGGATTTTGACGGCACGCATGCTCTCAGAAATATTTCATTTGAGATCTCCGAGGGGGAGATTCTGGGGATCATAGGGAGAAGCGGCGCCGGCAAAACCGTGCTGATGCACCTTATGCGAGGGGTAGAACAACCTCCCACGAGTGGCAGGATCATCTATCATGTTTCGGCCTGTCCCTCCTGCGATTATATGGACGTTTCCAGTTCTGCCGGGAAACCCTGCTCGCACTGCGGCGGCACGCTTGCGGCACTCGATGTGGATCTCTGGAACGAGGCAAACGATGCGTTAAAACGGCGGGTTATGCACCGCACTGCGATCATGTTCCAGCGGACGTTTGCCCTGTATGGCGACGACCGCGTGATCGAGAATGTCCTTCATGCACTTGACGATATCGATTACCCTCAGGAGAAGGCGATCAACCGTGCGGCAGATCTCATCGATCAGGTCCGGCTCTCCCACCGGATGATGCACATCGCCCGTGATCTCTCCGGAGGCGAGAAGCAGCGGGTGGTGCTTGCCCGGCAGCTCGCAAAAGAGCCGTTTTTACTCTTTGCCGATGAGCCGACCGGCACACTCGATCCCGGTACTGCGAAGATCGTTCATTCCATGCTCACCGAGGCGGCGAAGACCAACAATATGGGCATGGTGGTTACGTCCCACTTCTCGCAGGTGATCGAGGATGTGGCCAATCGTGCCATCCTTCTTGTCGACGGCTCAATCGCAAAGATCGGATCGCCAAAAGACGTGATTGATGAGTTCATGAAAGGCTGCGACGATACGGAGACCTTCGAACACACGGCAGCGGGCGAGAAGATCGTAGCGGCACGGGATCTCGTCAAGCGCTACATATCGGTCGACCGGGGTGTCGTCAAAGCCGTCAACGGCGTCAGTTTTGATGTGTATACAAAGGAGATCTTTGGCATCATAGGAAAGAGCGGTGCGGGAAAAACGACGCTCTCGCGGATCATCGCCGGCCTCATAGAGCCCACAAGCGGGGAGATCAACATCAAAATAGGTGAGGAATGGGTGGACATGACCAAGCCCGGTGTCGATCAACGGGGCCGGGCTACGGAGTATATCGGCCTTTTGCACCAAGAGTACGATCTCTACCCACACCGTACAGTCCTCGATAACCTCACTGATGCGATCGGTCTTGAATTCCCAAAGGAACTGGCCATGCGAAAAGCCATTGTCACCTTAAAGATGGCCGGATTTTCCGAAGAAAAGAGTAAAGAGATCCTCGATCGTATGCCGGGCCAGCTCTCTGAAGGGGAACGCCACCGTGTTGCCCTTGCGCAGGTGCTGATCCGGGAACCCAAGATCGTGATCCTCGATGAGCCAACCGGTACGATGGATCCGATAACAAAGATCGATGTGAAGCATTCCATCATGCATTCCCGGGACGAGATTGACGAGACGTTCATTGTTGTCTCTCATGATATGGAATTCGTACGCGAGATCTGCGACCGGCTGGCCCTGATGCGGGGCGGAAAGATCG
The DNA here is from genome assembly GCA_019695435.1 of Methanoregulaceae archaeon. GTDB lineage: Archaea > Halobacteriota > Methanomicrobia > Methanomicrobiales > Methanospirillaceae > Methanoregula. The sequence continues at coordinate 1,705 of JACTVF010000265.1, forward strand.
TCGAGATGGGAAAGACCGCCGATGTTCTCGCGCACCTGACCGACGATGAACGCAGGATCATGAGCCAGAGCCAGCCTCCTGCCTAAAAGAGGCTCACATGATCCGTGTTCACCTTGACGGGGAGCTCCGGGAAGTCAGCGAGGGGAGTACGCTTATCTCCCTCATCCCGGCACATCCTGCAGAATGCGCTGTCGCTATTATCCGGCCGGCGACAAAGGAGCAGGAGAAGACCGAAAGCATCACGGTCACTACAACCGCCGGGGAGATCACCCTCGAACTGGCTGGCCATGAGGTGGAGGTTCTTGAACGACCGGATACTTTCGGCAGCCTCTCCCTTCACTGGACGGACCGGTACGCGGCTGCATTCGGGCCGTTTCCCTCTGATATTCACCCGGAGCGCAAACCCCACCTCTACGAAAGGGGAGATGTGATCCTCGGCTGTGGCGGATATGATCCGAAGACTTCGTACCTTATTTTTTCAAAAAGCCGCCACCTCGCGGATCACGGCGCGGATGAAACCGGCGGTGTGGTCGGCCGTGTCGTGAGCGGAAAGGCCGTGCTCGACCGGTGGACGACCGGTGACAGGGTAACAAAACTTGAACCGGTTATCAGCTGGGCCGATACTAGCCGGTCCTTTACTACCACGGACCAGAGTCTAGTCCTTGAGGACGGGACGCTCATCGTGAGCCACGTTGAGATAACAGCACAGGGGTACACCCCGGATCGGATCACAACCGAGGCGGCAGGAAGCGTCGAGCACCTGCTCATCGCCCTTCAGTCCGGAAAATTTACAGTCGACCGTGCAACGAGCACCCATATCCTCGACCGGAAACTCGTCGGTACGGATGTGCCGGCGCAGTTCAAGCGTCCCCGACGTGAGGGAACTGTCACCGTGCGCACGGGGGGGCCGTCGGTCGGTGGCGTGTACATCTACCGTGCGGACGTGCCCAGCAGCCCGGCCCACAGTGTGGTCGGGCAGGTCGTGCACGGGATCGAGTTGGTAAAACTGGCAAAAGAAGGCGATGTCCTCTCCCTCCGTGTCGTCCCCCCGCGAATCGATCTTCTCGGCCTGCCGCTTCCGGAGGCAAAGAGGATGGCGGCAGGCCGGGAGATAACCCTTGCGATCGATACCGATGGTCCAGACCGTATTGTCGTGTCACAGGAACCGGGTACGACGCTGGACGTGCTCAGCGAGAGATCGGCAACGGTGACGACCGCGCCATTTGAAAAGGTGATCGATATCGTGCTTGATGATGCACGGGCCCCGCTGAGCTGCGATGTATTTCGCCGGATCACCGGGCTCAAGGAACACGACGCCGGCATGATGCCGGCATTCTTTGTCTTTGACGATGTGTACCTCTTCAAGCCGAAAATCCCCACTACCTTTAAGATCTATCCCGAAAACTGTCCGACCGGGGAAGTCCCCGGCGCAGCCCTCGCCATCACCAACGATTCACGCAAAGGGGCAGGCCTCGTAGGGGTGCGGTTATCGGCGAACCGGGAGTTCGGCCCGACATCGGAACCGTTTGAAGGGACCAATATTATCGGGCGCGTGATCGATACGGATAAACTAAAGAGCGTTAAGGAGCGGCAGACGGTGTATATCCGCGAGGTGAAATCATGACTGACTACAACCCGGCAAACGTCGGGACCGTGACACGGTACGTGGTGGTGGAGTCATACAACGTGACTCCGGCGGACGTCGCCATCCGTGCGTACGAGGTGGCAAAGGGCGTGATGATCAAAGAGACCTGTTTTGGTCTGGTTATCATGGGACCAGAAGAGGACGTCAACCGTGTAATCGCCGAAGCAAGAAAGATGGACCCGGCCCATATCTTTGTCAAGGACCGGGGATTCCCGCCGGGAGATGCCCGGAGGTGCCGGGCGACGCTCGGGGGGGCACGGCCCGGGTTCCACGGGATCGAATTTGAAATGGGAATCCTCCCCTACATCTCCCACGGCATCGAAGAACTTGATTGCCGCGATGCTGCAACCGTTCCCGCCCCGGAAAATTCTCAGAACGCCCCCCGGCTGGACGTGTACACCTTGAAGAAAATGATCGATGCACAGGAGCCCTGACCATGGCAAAAGTATTCATCTATCCCGCAACGAGCCTGATCCTCTCCGACATGGTGACCCGGTTCGGGCACACCCCGCTTGGTTCTGCGATTGCTATCCGCGAACGCGTCCAAACACCGGGACTTGAATCCGCACCGCTCCAGATCACACCCGAAGAGCCAAAAAAAGGTCTCCGCTGGGCGGCAGTTGAAGTCCCGAGCGGCGTGCGGGGGCGCATGTCCCTGTACGGCCCGATGGTGGAGGAATGCGACGCTGCGATCATCATCAACAACGCTGACCTCGCATTCGGCTGCATGGGTTGTGCCCGGACAAACGAGCTCCTAAAATTCCTGATCCGGCAGAAAGATGTGCCGAAACTCGAAT
>JACTVF010000266.1 GCA_019695435.1 Methanoregulaceae archaeon
CAGACGCGCCAACTTTCACACCGGACACCATAGTCACCGCCATCGACCCATTAGCGGTCAACGTATACGATACTTTTGTCAGGGAACCGGATTGCAGGATGTAGAAATTACAGGTGAGATTTGCTCCGAGCGAAGTGGTGTTCCCTCCTCCAACAGCAATCACCACCACGCTGAGCGTATGGCCCCCGGCATTGATAGAGCCGCTTTGCGCGTTAAATATCCAGTATTCGGTGCCGTGTGACGTAACGGAATCAGTAGACCGTAAGGAGAGCGATTTGATGTAGAATTGTGCCGTCCCGAAATCAATGTATGTTTGCAAGGTTGCATACTGAGAGATAAATAGCACGATATTCAGGGTGCTTGCCTGCATATACATATAGCAAGTAGCGGTTGATGCCGCACAGCCGAAATACAGATAATTACAGGTGATTATTGATGAACCGAAATAAAAGCTACTGGTTGCCCCACCATAATCTTCAATAAACCATAGATTAATCGTTCCGAAGTTTATGCTGCCTGAGAAATAGAAGTTCACTGTTCCGGGTGCTTCATTAATAAACTGGTTGGAATTTCCCGTCGATGAGCCAGTATATGTGAGATTGCCACAATAAACATTACCAGAGGATTGAGGAAGTACCTGTACCGCTCCCGCTCCGTTCCATGTCGCGCCGGTTCCAAAACTGTATGGCGTACATAAACCCGCAGTCATAGAACAATAAAGATTTGTCGTAATGTTCGGCGTCCATGTCGCATTGTTACCTATTGTCAGAGTATAATAAATAAACATCTGCGAGCCGGAGCCAGTAAAGGTTAGTACACATGAATTGTTGATAGTAATATTGCCGTACACCGCACTATTCGACGTGCGCTGGTCGGTCAAGATATTGCTGGTGCCGTTGCTCGTAATAGTAGAAATGCTGGTCGTGATTGTCGCGTTCGGAATGGTCTGATAAATGCCGTTCCCATTCAGAATAATACCGCCTGTACCGAACGAGCGGGAGCCGTTGACGGCAAAGGTCGATGCCGCCGTGCAGGTAGCCGTACAGGTTCCCAGCGACCATGCGCCGGTATAGTCGGAGGTAACATTGAAATTTCCAATGGAAATATTACTTGTAAATACTGCGTTTGCCTGCGACTGCGAGCCATTAAACTGCAATACGTCCGTAGTCAAAAACGCGCCTGACCCCGTATAATTGGAAGGGTTGCTCCCGTCGTTATTAGCGAGTGAATTAGTCCAATCGCGTGTTGCCATATTACATGAATGTTTCCATAGGCGGTGTAGTCAGGTTGTTATTTGCATCCAGTAAATACCACTGTTTTTGTGGCGGATTGCTGCCATGCGCCGGGTATTGCGCTTCCGCCCATGAGCCGGTCGGCGTTTGCGCAAAGCCCACCAGTAAAACATCCGTCCCGTCCGGGTCAGTTGCCCGATCTGTTCCTATCGTAAATGGTGCTGTAATCGTTTGCGGTGTCACTGGTATTTTCCTTTTCTTTCGGTTCGGCCTGCCCTGCCGTTTTGCTCGTTCGGCATTTCTTCGGTATCGTTCGGAGTGTGTCTTTTTAGGGGACAGGGTTCCATTTGGTATTTTTATCTGCCCCTTTATCCGAACGTCTTGCGTGTTCTCCTTGACTCGCGCCACGAATTTATGAAGGTCAGTTGGCAACGGTCTTATCCTGTGCTGTAATAACCATTGCGCCCGCTGCGATACTTAGAGATTCAGCGGCGAGATAAGTGCCTTGCTGTGCTGTATTGAACGCCCCGGCACAAAGTGCATCCGCCGTCCCAATGGCACTGCCTACACATAAAGCCCATCCCACAATACTCGTCAAACCGCCAGTCGGCACGGTAATGGTAATCGCATTGGCATTGACGATCTGAGTGGGATTTCCAGTGCTGCCATCTGTCTCCGTCCACCCCGCCGAATTGGTGTACCCGGTGCGAACATAATTTGCATCGGTAGCCACTGCGTCTTCGGTGAGATTTGACGAAGAAGATGCGCCCGAAGAAATATTCACTTCTGTACTGGTCGGATCAACCGCAGAACCTACTCCGACATTTTGAATTTTCGTGAGCAACGCGATATAATAGCTCGCCGGTGGGGTTGCGGAACCCACCAAGCATTTTAACGCCTGCTGCTGCCCCTTGATTAAGGTCACGCCCATAATCTGCTCCTATCTGGAAATGATTTGCGCCCACCAGTCGCCAGGCTGCGGATTGGCAGGCGCGGTCGGGCCGGTAAATATTCTTTTCGTTCCTATTCCGGTTATTTTTGTATTCAAATTCGTTGTCAGCGTGTTTTCTGCCGCTTCCGCCCGTGCCGCTTCTACGGCCACGGCTTCTGTTGCAAAATTCTCTGCCGTGTTCTGGGCTGCTGCCGCTGATCCTGCCGGGTCTGCATCCACGCTCTCGGCAGTAAGTACCACGGCTCCACTTTGCCCATTCACTGACGTTACGCCACTGCCGCCATTCTGAAATGCCGATACCGCCTGCTGCGTATCGCTAAAAAATCGCAACCATTCATGCGGTAACGGTTCACCGGCAACGGGTACTTTTATAGGTGCTGGTGCGAGTGTCGGAGCCATTTATTCCTCCGAATCCACGTCCATGCGGGCATCAATCAAAACCCATTTCACCGGATCGGTACAAATCAGCCGGAATACCCGATCCGCGCTCATACCGAGCTTATGCAGGTGCAGCCGGGCCAGATAATTTCCTGCCTTTCCCGGACTCAATAGCACTGGATTGTTCCACGTGAAACCACCGTCATCGCTCCATTGCAATTCCGCCTGTGGATCACTTCCCTGCCCGGTTTGCAGGCCGATACCGCGTTCAATATCAATCTCAAATTCCCTGAAAAAAAGCCGTTTCCGGTCTTTATGAATATGGTCGCCGGTGCGTATCCTGCGGATCGGGCCACTATTATCGGTGTACGTGTCGAGATCGAGCCGCCAGATTTCCCCGCTGAATCGTGACCCGATGTAATTCCTTCCCTGCCATTGCACCAGAGTTTCGGCATGATACCGCTCGTTTTTCTGCGTCGCCGGGTTGTAATATGCCCGTTCATGCCATAGCCCGGCATCGAGATCATAGCAGAATGTCCGGTTCCCGGTGGGGAAGGTGAGCATGTAAAACGAGTACCCTTCTTCCTGATAGCAAAAAGCCTTCGCGTCGCTCGTGGTCGCCATTTCATTCATTGCGTATTCAATGGCATGGGTACTGATCCGATTCGGCGTATAGCTCATGGTTGCCCAGATTGTATTGTTCCCCTGCGAGTTCGCCGCTAACCAGATAAGGGTGTTGCTGATAAGCCCCACGCTGTCCCGCGCTCCAAGGCCGATTTCCATAAAAGCGTTCGGGACCGGCGCAAATGGTGCGTTCTGCTGTCCGGTCGGATACCAGATTTCAACGCTTTTGCTTTTGAACAGGAAAAGCTCCATGTTCAGCCGATACACGGCAACCAGCGGATCGGTTGAGCCTTCTGCCGTGGCATAGTTCAAGACCGGCCAGCACGTCACCCCATCTGAGGGAACCCCGGCGGTGAGGTCTTGCGGCATATAATAAGGCGTTGAAAATGCGAAGCGGCCCCGCGTCTGGATATTGTCGGTGTACGCCTGAACGAAATATCCGGAGAGCGTAGTAATAGAGCTGCCGGGCATATAACCGGAGTCCCCTATGGGGTTGAAGGTCTGCGTTCCTTCTTGGTAAATATACCCGGCAGAGTTCGGCTCAATTATCATTATGTTAATGTCGAGAATATCATTGCTGCTCGAATTGTTTTGTAGTTCGGCGAAATAGACATTCCCGGTAAATCCTTTTAATGTTCCCAACAGGTTATATGTTCCATTCGGAAATACCTGATAAACCCCATTTCCGCAGACCGCATAGAGATTATCGCTGCCACTTGAATACAGCCCGCGTATCGTGCCGTTCCCAGCGATATTCGCAAACGGAACGGAACCGGGCGTACCGATAAGCGCCATTTGCGCCTTTGCGGTCGGACTTTCCTTCGCAATAACGACAGGGTAAAAATTGATGCACTCCTGCCCATCAATCGCAATGGATCGGGCCGTATAGGATGCACCAATGAAACCGGGAACCTGCATTTACACCGCCGAGCTAAAGGTGTCGTTGT
>JACTVF010000267.1 GCA_019695435.1 Methanoregulaceae archaeon
CCCATATCGGCAAGCACGAGCGCGCCGGCTTCGAGGGTCCAGCGCCCTTCACCGAACTCGTCCTTGACCGCGGTCGCCGTGAGGCCGGCGGAAGTCGAGGATTGGCCGCTCGTGTAAATCGCACGTGGCGAGCACTTTACAACATAGCGCAGCAGCTGGCTCTTTGCGATACCCGGGTCTCCTATCAGGAGCACGTGGATATCGCCCCGCAGGTGGGTCCCATCCGGCATCTCCTTTGCGATCCCACCGAAGAGCTGGAGGGTGATCGCCTCCTTGACATCCTCGTTCCCGTAGATCGTGGGGGCGATCGAGTGGGTTACCATCCGGTAGATCATCGGGTCGCAGGAGAGTTTTTTGATCTCATCTTCTGCCTTTTCATCGATCTCGACCTCCTCGAAATCTTTTTCCGCGATCTCGATCGAGTTACACTCAAGAAATATGTCAAAGACCGTACTTTTTTCGCCTCTCACGACCCGCTGCATGGAGCGGAGAATGCCGTTGATGATGACCCGGTCTCCCGGCGCAACCATGCCTGAGAGATCGTCGGTCACATCGATATCAAGCGTCTGTGGTTGCTCGCCACCCCGCAGGCCCTCAGGGGATTCCTGCACCCGGAGTTTCTGAGAGTCGACAAAAGTGGAACGCTTGGGGATCAGTTCCAGTTTCTTGAACGTGCAGCCGTCAGTCGTGCAGCCTTCCGGCTCGATGAACTTGCCGTACTTCTGGGTTTTATGGGTGAAGTGGCCGGCCGGGCACTTGAAGACCGCTTCAACAATTCGGGGGCGTACCTCGGTGGTCTTCCGCAGGATGCCCTCGACCGAGATAAATTTGTTGATGTCATCGGAACGGATCTCGCGTATTGCAGTCTTCTTGGGGAGGTTCGTGAACCGGATATTGACGCCTTTTGGCTCTTTGCCGTCTTTCGTCCGGATCAGCTGGTCGTTTTTGATCGCGTCCCAGACATCCTCAAGCACCTTCCCGGGGTTCTCCACCAGTTCGTCAGCAAGGGTGATACCTGCCTTACCGAACCGCTCAATCTGGCGGTAATCGATAAAAAGCGAACGTTTGTGCGGGTACAGGCGTGAGATCTCCCCGAGCTCTTTCTTGTACCGGCTTTTGAGGAACCTGCCCCAGTCATCGGCCCGGTCTCCCTTGTGCAGTTCGGGTGCCTTCTCCATGTTTCCTCCTCACCGCTTCTTGGTGCTGGCAAGCACGAACCGGGCGATCAGCGCTTCCATCTGGATGTCGCTGCCTGCACCCTCAGAAAGCCTGAAGTCGGTCTCACCGAGGGCATCGATCAATTCCACCTTGAGCGCCCGGTTCATCCCGCGCTTCACGATCGCCCGGTAACACTGGTTGATCAGCTCGTTCGGGGCGATCCCCCGCTCGTGGAGCAGGTGCGCGAGCAGCGATTCGGCACCGTCAAAATCACCGGCAAGCGCCAGTTTAAGGAGGTCCTCGATCTCATCCGGCCGGGCATTGGAGGTGATCGCATAGACCATCTGTGCCTCGATCGTTGGGCTGATAATCGCGGCACCCTGCAGGGCGTTGATCGCCTTGCGCATGTCACCCTGTGCTATATAGACCATCGCCTCCATCGCATCGGGTGTAACAGTCAGGTCCTCCTTTGCTGCGATCCGGGCGATCTCCTCTTTTACTGCCTGCGGGGCAAGCGGCCGGAACCGGTAGATCGCACACCGGCTCTGGATGGGGTCGATGATCTTCGATGAGTAGTTGCACGACAGGATGAACCGGCAGGTCTTCGCGTAGCTCTCCATCGTCCTGCGCAGCGCAGCCTGCGCATCTGTCGTCAGTGCATCGGCTTCATCGAGGAACAGGATCTTGAATGCCGCCTCCCCGGCGGGTCTGGTTCGGGCAAACTCCTTGATCTGGTTGCGCACCACGTCGATCCCGCGCTCGTCGGACGCATTGAGCTCGCGGAAGTTCATCCGCCAGGACTCGCCAAAGAATTCATGGGCGAGGGTAACGGCTGCGGTTGTCTTTCCCACACCGGCACTCCCGGTAAAAAGGAGATGTGGAAGATTACCGGACTTTACGTATGATGAGAGCCGCTCGACAATTTCGTCTTGCCCGACAATATCCACAAGCCTGGCCGGCCGGTATTTCTCTATCCAGATGGTGTGAGTCTCATCCATACGCATCACCCTGCTCGTACTGACTAGATTGTCTTTGGACTATGTTGTTTTTTCCTGCCCAAAGGATCTGATATATCCGGGTACGGTCCTCTGGCCCGGAAAATCCCTTTTGCAATCACTAGAATGTCATAATCTTTATCATAAGAGTTTTGAAATTACTTTTCATGTTACCGAGCCGAATTCCCCTCGTTTTTCTTCTGCTTATGATCCTCATCCTCGTCCCGGCCCATGCGAGCCTCGCCAAGATCGCTGCCGGTGCACCGGCCTTCATCGGCGAGCAAAATCTGGATATCTCGTCGGGTCTGAACGGACATTCGGTGATCGCATGGTGGCCGGCGGGTGCTGATCTGAGCAGCGACCCGGCAAAAACGGTTGCGATTGCCGGGAATGCAACCTCGTTTTATCTGGATCCTGCTGTTTTTACCGGCTCTACCGGAACCTGGTATACGCACGACACCCAACCGGATATTCCGGTCTTTGTCGTGTACCAGCCCCAGATCAACCTCTCGATCTGGGATGTGGATACAAATACGGATATCACCGGTCAGTCGGTCCCGATGTCTGCAAATATTACTTACCGGATCGATACGAACCTGGACATGGCACTCAACTACACACAACGCCCCAATTACAACCCGTCTGACGGGTTTTTTACGGTGACACTCACGTCCCCCACCGGGATGGACGTACACCAGATCTTTACCGGAAACGTAGGGAACCCGACAACCCAGATCATCCCGTTTGACAGCGCCCCAATAATCAGGTCCTCGCCGTATATCTGGGAAAATGGTCCAGCATGGGACCGTAATGCGAAAAGTACTGATGGCAGCAGCGTCTACCCTACGGGGACTTATACCTTTGGGGTCACGCAGAACCTCAATGGCATGAGCAGCAGTTACAACGGCACTACGGCGATCGGAACGGTCACCAGCGGAAATAAGACGGTCACATTTATTGCTGATACCGTCACTTCCCCCCCGACAGTACAGCCATCGGGAACGACACCGGTTGGGACCGTGCCCACAACGGCTGAAACAAAGTCCCCGTCGCCCCTGGTGACCGTACAGCCGACAGCAACGGTTATCCAGAAAAAGACGACCTTTTCCCCGCTGCCTGCTTCAATTGCACTCATAGGCTTTGGCATCGCGGCGCTCGTAATTGCGAAGAGACGGAAGTATTAATCGTCGAAAAACTCCTTTTTTAACTAATGAGTCAGAACAGCAGCAAAAGCCGGAAAAATGTGCCGGAGAAAAAGAGGGTTTCGAGAAAAACCGTCATTGCCATCGGTATCGTGCTTGTTGTCTGTATTCTCGCAGCAGCCGCGATCTTTCTCCTGACGCAGGGGCCGCTTATTCCGGGAGCATCAGTGAATACCTCAGCAAATGCTTCATCATCTTTTACATCAGCCAGCGACCTGTACTCAAAAAGCGTAGATCTGGCAAATGCCGGGAACTACAAAGATGCTCTCGAAGATGCTGACGAAGCACTTGCACTAAATGTGAGTTCGCTGACTCCCATCATCCAGTCGAACCGTGCGGGAATCCTTGTAGAACTGGGCCGGTACGATGATGCGATTGTTGCAGCAGATGTCGCGATTAACGCGCCCGGGAACCTGACAACCCTGCGATCCATTGCCTGGTACAACAAGGCAAATGCCCTGCAGGCACTGGGACGAAGCGCGGAAGCGGAAGCAGCATATGCAAACGCATCAGCACTGAATCCAACACTGAAACACCCATAATCCAGTCCTTGTTTGGGATCTTTCCTGTTAAGAATTTCCTGCTTGCCTGCTTATCCATCCCGTATACCCCGGCTAATTATCAATGCCTATACCTTGAATACCTCTCTTTTGCAAGTACTGATCACGATTATGGAAGGTGCAGCCCGTGTTTTTGCCGGAGACTTTTCCGGGGCGACTTTTACCTTGCCGGCTGACGATCCAGGAAGCCC
>JACTVF010000268.1 GCA_019695435.1 Methanoregulaceae archaeon
CTTTCTGCTCGTCAACGTTTTTTGTGACCTTGCCAAAGACGGAGAAGCCGATATACAGGGCCACCACCGCAAGGATGACTGCGATGATCAACTGGATAATGCCAACAACTGCATTTACAAGAATCAACATCTCACCTCAATTTATATTCTGTGGGCTGACGTGGCACATAAACATATCTACGAGAGAGAGGGGAAATCCCAGAATTCGTGGTAAAACAGCCGTCCCGGGCAAATATACTTCTATAACAGCAGTACAAAAAATTAAAAAAAATCTGAACGCACCGGAAAAAATAAAAATGCTGCGGGTGGGTTACGATCCCACGATCTCCAGATGTCTCAAAGTTCTCACGCACCAACGAGGGCATGTATCAAACCCTATGAGTCTGGCGCCCTAACCAGCTAGGCCACCGCAGCACGAAAGTGCATTACTACAACGCCGTAAAAACTCTTAAAGGTTCTGATACGAAAGACACGCACGCATCAGCCTTTTTTCTGCTGGAGGTATACGTTCACCGCGGCAGTGATCGCGGCAACCTTGTTCCCCTGCGAGAACGAACCGGCGAGCGTCTGCATCCTTGCCTCCTCATCAGTTTTGTACCGTTCGAGTGTCTTTATGATATGTTCTTCCTGCAGGAAGTGGGTATGGGTATTGCCCTCGATAAACTGCGGGTTGTTCATGATCGCGTAATGGAGCGGGAGCGTGGTCTTGATCCCGAGAATGATGTACTCCGAGATTGCCCGGAGCATCCGTTTGATGACCTCGGGGCGGGTGCTATCCCATGCGCAGAGTTTTGCAATCATAGAGTCATAGTTCGGCGGGATCATATATCCCATGTGGATGCCGCTGTCTACGCGGATACCGGGGCCGCCCGGCGAGCGGTACCGGAGGATCTTGCCCGGGTCAGCGGCAAAATTGTTGAGCGGGTCTTCCGCGTTGATCCGGCATTCGATCGCATGTCCCCGGATCGAGATATCCTCCTGGTCAAAGGGTAGGTTTTCCCCAGCAGCTATCGCGATTTGCTGCCTGACGAGATCGATGCCGGTGATAAATTCGGTGATGGTATGCTCAACCTGCAACCGGGTATTCATCTCCATGAAGTAAAAATTCCCGTTGTTGTACAGGAACTCAACCGAACCGGCGTTCGTGTAATCAGAGACCCCTGCCACCTTGAGCGCCGCGGCCGACATGCGCTCGCGCAGCTCGGGTGTCATGATCGCCGATGGGGCCTCCTCGACCAGTTTCTGGTGACGGCGTTGGATGGAGCACTCGCGGTCAAACAGATGGACCGCATGCCCACTTTCGTCGGCGAGCACCTGGAACTCGATATGCCGGGGCTTGACAAGATATTTCTCAATAAAGACCGTGGGATCGCCAAACGCGGACTGGGCGATCCGCATGCTTCCCGTGATCGCCTCTTCGAGCATCGTCTCATCGTTGACGATCTGCATGCCGATGCCGCCACCACCCGCACTTGCTTTCACGATTATCGGGTAGCCGATCTCCTCTGCCACCTTTTTTGCCGTATCAATATCGCTGATCCCTTCATTGGTCCCGGGGAGCACCGGCACCCCTGCCTTTTTCATCATCTGCTTACTGCCGATCTTGGAACCCATAGCCTTGATGGTCTTTGACCGGGGCCCGATAAACGTCACACCCTCGTCGGCGCAGAGCCGGGCAAACCGATAGTTCTCCGCGAGAAAACCGTATCCCGGGTGGATCGCCTCAGCCCCGCTCTTTTTTGCGATATCGACGATCCGGTCCATGTTGAGATAGCTCTTGGACGGGTGCGCATCGCCGACCGGAAACGCCTCATCGGCATATTTGACATGGAGGGCGTTCTTGTCCACGGATGAATAGATCGCCACCGTGTCGATATCGAGTTCACGGCATGCACGCATGACCCGGATCGCGATCTCGCCCCGGTTCGCGATCAGGATCTTCTCAAAAAATTTCATTGCACCACCAGCAGGACATCGCCTGTCTGGACGACATCGCCGGTATCGACAAAAATCTCGGTAACTGTGCCGTCAACCGAGCTGTGAATCGGGTTCTCCATCTTCATGGCCTCCAGCACAAGGAGGGTATCGCCTTTCTTGACAGGTACTCCCCTGTTCACCATGACCTGAAGCACCATGCCCTGTATGTTACTCCGGATCCCCCCAACGATATCACCACGCGGCGCTTTCTGGGGGGCGACATTTTCCACCTGTACCTTGTTCCCGCCGACCGATACAATACGGACGGAGAAGACCTCGCCGTCTACCTCTACCTCCATCTGGTCCGGGAGGGAACCGGCGGCCGGCTGCGGGGTGGTCGGCTGTTTTTTTGGGAGAACCTCAGGCTGCCGTTCGCCTTTCAAAAACGAAGGAGCGATCGCCGGATACATAATATAGGTAAGGATATCCTCTTCTTTTCTGATGAGCCCGGCTTTTTCTGCCTCCGCCTTTAAGCGTTCGTAGGAAGGCTCCAGAAGGTCGGCAGGCCGGCACTCTATCGGTACCTCATCACCGATAATCTTCCGGCGGATCTCATCGCTGACCGGGGCTGGAGAACGGCCGTACAGCCCCCGGACGTAGTCCTTGACTTCCTTGGTCACGTTCGCGTACCGCTGACCGTTCACGAGCACGTTTAAAACCGCCTGTGTCCCCACGATCTGGCTTGTCGGTGTCACGAGCGGAGGATAACCAAGATCTTTTCTCACCCTCGGGATCTCGGCGAACACCTCGTCGAGCCGATTGAGGGCGTCCTGTTCTTCCAGTTGCGAGACGAGGTTGGAGATCATGCCGCCAGGCAGCTGATAGATGAGTACATTACTGTCCACACGCTCGGAGATCGGGTTTAAGAGACCCCCGTACTTTTCGCGGATTTGCACGCAGATGTTCCTGACCGTCCGTAGTTTCAGAAGATCGATACCGGAATCCCGGGGGGTCCCCACAAGGGAGGCCACCACACTCTCGGTCGGGGGCTGCGAGGTTCCCATCGAGAACGGCGACATAGCCGTATCGAGAATATCCACCCCGGCCTCGATGGCCGCCTGGTAACTCATGGGGGCGATGCCGCTCGTGGAGTGACTGTGCAGGCAGACCCTGATATCAACTGCCTTTTTTATCCCGCTGATGAGTTCCCGCGCTGCCTCCGGCATGATGAGTCCTGCCATATCCTTGATGCAGATGGAGTCGCAGTCAAGCGCGGCCAATTCCTTTGCCATTTCGATAAACATGCCGGTGCTGTGGACCGGGCTTGTCGTATAGGAGATGGTACCCTGGAGGTGCGCCCCGGCCTTTTTTACCTGCTCCATCGAACGCTTCATGTTCCGGATATCGTTGAGCGCGTCAAAGACCCGGAAGATATCCACACCGTTCCTGTAGGACGCATCGACAAAGCGATCGACCACGTCATCGGAATAGTGGCGGTAACCGACCAGGTTCTGGCCACGGAGCAGCATCTGAATGGGGGTGTGTTTCAGCTCTGCTTTGAGTGCGCGGAGCCGGTCCCAGGGATCGTCATTTAAAAACCGTATGCAGGTATCAAATGTTGCCCCGCCCCAGGCCTCTGCAGAGAAAAAACCGCATGTATCAATCTCGCGTGCGAGCGGGATCATATCTTCAGTGCGGAGGCGGGTGGCAATGAGAGACTGGTGGGCATCGCGAAGAGTAGTATCGGTGATAAGAACTTTACGAGAAATGGCAGCACACATGGGAAACCTCAGGGCCTCCGGTATTATAATTAGCCTCTAAAAACTTCACCGGTTAAGTATAAAAAATTCACTAACGGGGATATACGCGAGAACGAGAGCCACAGCCGCACAGGTACCGGCCATTGCATCATGGAGCGTTGTATGAAAATGCGGGCAGATTGTCCCCCCGTCACGGTACCCCCGCATGGCAAGCACTTCGGCAGTTTCATCAGCCCGTCGGAGCGCATCGTGGATGAGGATACGCCCCGCAGGCACGATACTGCGGATACCCCATGGCTGCCCCTTCAGACCTGTCGCAATCCGTATCCGACGAAAATCCTCCGAGAGCCCGGTTGCCATCTGCATCGCCATCCCGGCGATCATCCCTGCCTCAAACCCGATCCGGGTACCGAAAAGCCAGGTACCCA
>JACTVF010000269.1 GCA_019695435.1 Methanoregulaceae archaeon
TTCGTTCTTATGTGGCATTTCTTTATGATTGTTTTCAGCTCCGCTTCCTACCACAACGCCGGCCTTCCTGAGCAGGTAGTACGCGGCCGCAAGCCCAACAATGATGATCCCGATACCCATGAGTTCGGCCCCGTCAGTGGATGCCGGGTCAAGCAGGATCACTTTTCGTGCAATCGCGATGATCGCGAGGAGCACCACAACTTCCACATGGACCACCTTCTCGGTGATATAGGCCTTCATCGTGTCCAGCAGTTCCACCGTGATGAGCACGAGCAGGAACGAGCCCAGCACAGCAACCAGTTCACCGTTCGCCAGAAGCCCCGGAGGAAAATTGGTCAAACCTGTAATGAGCAGGTAAACCAGTTCACCCATCGCAGAGACCAGCACCACGGCAAGCAGGAGGATCAGGATCGTATAGACCACACGTTCAAATCTGTTGATGTATTCCAGCATTATGCCTCACCATAGGGAATCAGGTCCGGTTGTGCTGGATCGTACAACCTGACCACGTCACCGATCACGATGACTGCCGGTGGTTTCACACCGGCCTGTTCAGCCACGTCGCCGATCTTTTCGAGTGGCCCGGTCGTGACCCGGCGGTCCTTCCTTAGCCCGCGCTCGATAATAGCGACCGGCATCTTTCCGGACTTGCCGTTTGCGATGAGAGCGCGGGCAATATTTCCAAGGTTTGCCACCCCCATCAGGATCACGATAGTGCCCCGGCTCTGCGCGAGCAGCTTCCAGTCTAACGCAGGTTCGGGTTTCGCCGGGTCCTCGTGGCCTGTCAGGATTGTGACCTGCGAGGCATATTTCCGGTGCGTGACCGGAATGCCCACCGATGCCGGGACGGCAAGCGCACTGGAGACTCCAGGCACCATCTCGACCCCGATACCTGCTGCTTTCAGGGTTTCAATCTCCTCACCGCCCCGCCCAAAGAGGAACGGGTCGCCCCCTTTGAGCCGGACAACGATCCGGTTTTTCCGGGCCCGGTCGACCATCAGAGACTCAATCTCGCGCTGTTCCAGCGTGTGCCGGCCGCCGAATTTACCGCAGTCGATCTTCTCGGCTTTTTTTGGGAGGGCCGTAAGGATCTCCTCGCCAGGTAACTGGTCGTAGAAGATGACATCTGCCATGTCAATGATCTCTGCAGCCCGCTGCGTGAGGAGCCCAGTGCCTCCCGGGCCGGAGCCCACGAGATAGACTTTACCGGTCATAGGAAATCCCGAGTGTATGGTATGCGTCTGCGATCAGGTCGCCGGCACGCTCCCGCAGGGCATTGCCCTCTGTCCGGGCTTCATCGAGAGTCCTGAGATCCTTCTCGATTCGTTCTGTCCGTTTCCCGTCAAGCGAAAGGACTTCGGCAATCAGGTGCCCGCCTTTACAATAAATGCCCATGGGCGTAAAACACCCTGCGCCCACCTGCTCCATCACCGCCCGCTCGATCGCCACATCCTTCCGGGTTTCGGGATGATCGAGTGCGGAGAGCAGTTCCATGAGCGAAGGGTCGGCCCGGCTCACGACCGCGATCGTACCCTGGTTAGGGGTAGGGACAAATTTTTCGGGAGGCAGGCGTTCACCCGGGATCCGGATCCCAAGCCGGGCAAGGCCGGCCTCGGCGAGAACGATAGCGTTATACTGCCCCTCGTTGAGCTTCCGGATCCTCGTGTCAACATTTCCCCGGAGGTCTTTTATCTCCAGATCCGGGTCGTGGCGCAGGAGCTGGGCCCGGCGCCGTGTGCTCGAGGTACCGATAATAGTTACTGACGCAACCGGGCCAGAGTAGGCAAGGTAATCGGCAGGAGGGTCCCGGGGGAGGATAGCGGAAGTAATAAGGCCGGAGGGACGGATCGCCGGGATATCCTTCATGCTGTGCACTGCACAGTCGATCTCGTTAGTGAGGATCGCGTCATCGAGCGCCCGGACAAAGACGCCCTGCTTTCCTATCTCATGGAGGGGGACACCGGTGATCTCGTCACCCTGTGTGCTGATGATCTTCTGCTCGACCCCGATGCCGAGAGCGGATAGTTTTTTTATGACGGTACCAGTCTGGGCGAGCGCGAGCCTGCTGCCCCGGGTCCCGATCCTCACCTGCACGCGGCGTACCCCCCGCAGATGGCCTCAAGATCTTTTCCGGTATGGGCCACGGAAAGGAAGTTCGTCTCGAACTGGGAGGGCGTGAGGAAAATCCCGCGTGCAAGCATCTTCTGCCAGAATCTTGTAAAGGCTGCCGTGTCGCATTCTTTTACCTCAGTGTAGTTCTGCGGGGCGTCCACCCTGAAGAAGTACTTGAACATCGACCCGATCCTGACAAACGATCCGTCCGTTTTCCCATTCCCGGTAAGCGACTCTTCGATAATCCGGGTTTTTTCCTCGAGTTCCGCGTAAATAGCGGGATGATCGTGCAGCCAGCGGATCGTCGCGATCCCAGCCGTAAGCGAGAGGGGGTTCCCCGAGAAAGTGCCGGCCTGGTAGACCGGCCCTGAGGGCGCCACCAGCTGCATGATCTCCCGCCTGCCGCAGAATGCACCGATTGGCAGGCCCCCGCCGATGATCTTCCCGAGCGTCGTAAGGTCAGGTCTCACGCCAAACTTTGCCTGGGCCCCGCCGATGCCGAGCCGGTAGCCGGTGATCACCTCATCGAAGATCAACAGGATATCATGGGCTTTTGTGATCTCCCGTATATCCTTAAGGTAGCCGTCCTTTGGGAGCACCGGGCCGATGTTCCCGAGCACCGGCTCGATGATGAGCGCGGCGATATCGGTATTTTTTGTGAGCAGGGTTTCGAGCGCTTCCGGATCATTGTAGGGCAGCTGCCGGGTGTGGGTAACAAGCGCTGCAAGGACGCCGGCTGAGTCGGGGACGCCCATCGTGGTCGCGCCCGAGCCAGCTTTGACGAGCACCGCATCGTGGGCACCATGAAACCCCCCTTCGATCTTCACAATATCGGATTTCCCGGTAAATCCCCGGGCAAGCCGGATCGCGGCCATCGTCGCCTCAGAGCCGCTTGAAACGAACCGGATCATGTCCATGCCCGGGTGATCCCCGGTGATAAGCCGGGCATACTCCGGCTCGTACGGCGTCGGCGTGCCGTACAGCCAGCCCTTTTCGAGCTGGGCTACAATCGCCTTTTTTATTTCAGGATGGGCGTGGCCGAGAAGGAGGGGGCCGTATGCCATGCAGCAGTCGACAAGCGTCGCGCCGTCAACGGTGGTAATATGTGCACCTTCTGCATGTGACGTGTAGAACGGATAGGGTTTTATCGCCCGGACCGGGCTCGAAACGCCGCCGGGCATCAGTTTTTGTGCACGGGAGAAAAGGTCCTCGCTTCTCATTTCAGCCACCCGCCTGCATCATAGGCAAAGTAGGTGATAATGAGGTCTGCTCCCGCCCGCTTGATGCAGGTAAGTGTTTCAAGGATGGTCGCTTTTTCATCTATCCAGCCGCGTTCGGCCGCCGCCTTTATCATCGCGTACTCCCCGCTCACCTGATAGGCGGCGACCGGAAGGCCGAGTGTTGCGATTTCGGCAAGGACATCCAGATAGGGGCCGGCGGGTTTTACCATCAGGATATCGGCGCCCTCCTCCATATCGAGCCGGGACTCGAGATAGGCCTCGCGGCCGTTCGACGGGCTCATCTGGTAGGTGCTGCGGTCGCCGAACGAATAACCGGACTCTGCTGCCTCCCGGAACGGGCCGTACAGGGCAGACGAGAACTTGGTCGAGTACGACAGGATGAGCACGTCCTCGTACCCTTCGTTGTCCAGCGCAGTCCTGATCGATCTGACCATGCCGTCGAGCATGCACGACGGGGCAACGATATCGGCGCCGGCCTCCGCATGGCTCACCGCAATCCGGTTCATGAGAAGGAGCGACTCATCGTTTAAGAGGTCCTTTTCGCCGCAGCGGGTTCCGCCCACGATCCCGCAATGCCCGTGGCTCGTGTACTCACAGGCGCAGACATCGGTGATGACCACCATGCCGGGGCAGGCTGCCTTGACCCGCCTGACTGCCTGCTGCACGACTCCGTCGGGGTCGTAGGCACCGGTGGCCGCCTCGTCTTTGTGCTTCGGGATGCCAAAGAGGAGAACTGCCTTTATGCCC
>JACTVF010000270.1 GCA_019695435.1 Methanoregulaceae archaeon
CTCTTCTGTGGTCGCACCCGGGTCAATATATGTATTTGTGGTCGTATCCGCGTGGCGTGATAATTCCTTTGACATTGTTACCCATCCTCCATATCCTGCTCTCGCTCCCGCCGATAATGACGGTCGTGTGCATATCGACCGTGTCGATAATGCTTTCAATCTCTCCGAGCGTCGTGACCAAAGGAGTGGCCTCCCCGTCGCGCAGGGCGTTTTTTACCACGGCAACCGGTACGGATGCCGGGTAATATTTCCGCGCGTGATCGATCGCAAGCGCAAAATTATGCGGCCGGCCGTGACTCCGGGGGTTGTAGATAACGACCGGGATCCCGACCGAGAACGCAGCATCGAGCCGCCGTTCGATTACGTCCAGGGGTGTGAGGAGATCCGAGAGGCTGATGACCGCAAAATCCCCGGACAGGGGGGAGCCCACAAGCGATGCAGCGGCATTTGCAGCGGTCACGCCCGGGACGATCTCCACCGGGATCTCCGCGCCCGAATGTTCGAGGACTTCAAGAACGATACCTGCCATGCCGTAGACGCCTGCATCCCCGCCGGAGACGATTGCGACTGCGTGGGATCGTGCAAGCTCGATGGCTCTCTGCGCCCGCTCGACCTCTTTACCCATCGAGCTCCGTATCACCTGTTTTCCGACAAGCAGCGGCTGGAGCGGGTCGAGGTAACTATCGTTCCCGATGACATATTCTGCACGGGTGATAATCTCAATCGCACGGCCGGTCATGTACTCCCGGCGCCCGGGACCGATTCCGACAATCCAGAGGCCGTTTGACGGGCGTTCACCGGGCGAAAGCAATGGTCACCTTCCCAAAAATTTTCTTTTTCATGACGAGTTCCCGGCGTTTTGAAACCGCAAGCGCACACGGCTCGGCGACCCCCACAAGGCCGATCTTTTTTGCCCTCGACGGTGTTATGGTTGTCTGTGCGTTAATAGTGTCATCGTCAAGGAATATTAAATTGGCAGGGATCGAGGCAATTGCATCGATAAGCCCGGTTTCATTACATTTTTTTGTCGTGGTCGCAAAGATCATAACGTCCCGCTGTGCGATACCAGCATGTTCAAGTGCTGTTCTGACCGCCACGGTTACCTCTTCTGCAGTCACCCCTTTACGGCAGCCGATGCCGACTGCATACTCACCGCGGTGTACGAGTATCGAAACGTCTGGGCCGGCAATCACGATCCCCGGCCCGGGCATGGAATATATCTTTGTAGTCCCGTCAAGGATCCCGGTATTGACCGCTCGGGTCGAGTCGCGATTGACAATATCACAACCACCGCGGCCGGCAATCGATTCAACGGAGTCCCGGCCGGTCGCTTCCGTTGCCGTGGAAATCACCGGGACAAGACCAAGGCCGGCAAGTTCCTTTGCGAGTTCGTTTGCCCCGTGGTGGCCTCCGAGCAGGGGGATCGCATACGATAAGTCCGGGGTAACCACAACCACTGCCGGGTCAGTCCACTTGTCCCTGATAAGCGGGGCGATGCCGCGTACTACGATCCCCATGGACATCAGCGCGACGATCCGGTGGGCTGTAGGAAACAAATCGGTAAAAATTCCGGTCCGGTATTCCTGCACATCCGCTTTGAGGAATCCTGCGATTCGTTCTGCGTCCCGGATAAACCGGGGCAGTGCAATCACCACGGTGTCATTCATGAGTACAGGTACGATTTTACATGGCCTTTCTTTTCAGTGCCTACAACTTCGCCGACGAGAAGGAGTGCCGTATGTTCAATCCCCGCTGCTTTCGCCCGGGTGGCAATATCGGCCACGGTTCCCCGGACGATCTGCTGGTCGGGCCATGAGGCATGGTAGACCACGGCAGCAGGAGTTTTTGGGGGGCAGGCCAGTTTCCGGGTAATCTCGTGGAGTTTTTCCGTGCCAAGGAAGATCACCATGGTCGAATTGAGACGCGAGAACGCTTCTATCTGATCCTCCATGAGCGTCTTTCCTGCCGGTCGGGTGACAATAACGGACTCCGAAACACCCCGGAGTGTCAACTGGGTTCCGAGCGCCGCTGCTGCGGCGAAGAGTGACGAGACACCGGGCACGATCTCAACTGCCACACCCCGCTTTTCAAGTTCGGTGATCTGCTCGACAATCGCACCGTAGAGCGACGGGTCTCCCGAGTGAAGCCGGACCACTTTTTTTCCGGCCTGTGCATGCCCGGCCATCACGTTGACAATATCGTCGAGCTGCATCCCCCAGCTGTCAAGTTTTACCGGAGCCCCGGACGCTGCAACAAGCACGGGGTTGACAAGAGACCCGGCGTAGATCAGGACATCGGCGTTTTTCATCAGATCATGTCCTTTGACCGTGATCAGTTCAGGGTCACCGGGGCCGGCGCCCACAAACCAGACGTTCGGTAACGGGACATTGCCATGTGTCGCCATTTCAGCGCCTCGCATACAGCACGCTCATGTAATCGCTCTTTTCCGGGATCTCGTCGCCGCGATATACTTTCATGTCGGGAAAAAACATCCTCTCGACAAGGACAAACTCCCGGTATCCCTCTGCTTTAAGATCGGCGATGATCTCCTGCGGGTGCCGGGTCTTGAGGCGGATAAGGGCAGACGGGGCGGGTCCGTCGGTTACAATAAACCCGCCGGCGAGAGGAAGTCCGGCAGCGGCAGCGAAAGCCGTGATGGCGCTGATCCCGGGCTCTGTGCGGCATTCGATCCCGGGATAACGTTCTATAATAATCCCGCAGAGCCGGGAGAACGTGGAGAAGAAGTTCGGGTCGCCAAGAATCCCGAATACTGCAAGGCTGTCTTTGGCCACCGGTGCAATCCGTGCTGCATTCTTCTCAAGGCATTCCCGGATCCGGTCTTCGTCACCTGTCATCGGGAATTCGAGCAGGACAGCATCGCGGTACGGTGCGACGAGGTCGGCCGCGATCCGTCCCGGGACAAAGACCGTATCTGCTTCCTTAAGGAGACGCACTGCACGCAGCGTGAGCAGATCCGCGTTTCCCGGCCCGAGGCCCAGGCCTACGAGCACGCGGCACCCGACCCTACGATAATATACACCGGATCGATCGGCTTGAACATCAGACTCTTACCGAGTTCGTGAGAGCGGGCAACCTGTACATGAAGGGCTTCCCGGAAGATCCCGAGGCGCTGCATAGTAGCAGTCACTGTTGCAAGCGTGCTCACCAGGACTGCGTTGACGACAATGACCCGCCGGACTTTACCGGAAAGGATCGGCAGGATCGTTTCGATCTGCTGCGAGCCGCCGACAAATGCACAGTCGAATACCGGGGCAGACGCCAGAAAATCGCTCGCTTCACCGGAAAAGAATTCGATATTGGTCCGGCCGGCGGCCTTTGCAGCTCCGGTCGCGTATGCGATCGCTTCCGGGCGCCGGTCGACTGCACAGACTTTCTGCACGAATCCGGCAGCGGCAATCGAGACCTTGCCGGTTCCGCACCCGAGATCGAGCAGGGAGTCCTGGGGTCTCAGTCCCATCTTAAATAACGAGATTGCCATCACTTCATCCTGTGTCGGGCCGCCGGCTGGCATTACGTCGTCCATTATCTGAAAATTTTGTTGTGTTAATGTATTAATGCTTGTTTAGCGGGACAAGCCTGTGGGACATTGTGTGACAAGCGGGGTACGAGGATCTCACGAAGAACAACCTCGCCCGGCATAAGAAAAACCTCGCTTTTAAACTCACCAAAGTCACCGAGTGCCGGGAGGAAGATCCCAAACAAGCATTGACCGAAGTCTTCAAGGAAAAAGAGTTCCAGGATCTTGTTTTATTCCCGGGTTGCCGCACTTATCGATGCATAAACCCGATTACCCTTTTTTAAATCTCACTATCTTACCAGACAGAATAACCCGGGAATTAAAAGGCAATAATTATCATATTGGAATATAATCAGAGGGTAAGTATGGATGGTTTTGGCGAGATCGAATTTGACGAGATCGTAAATATGCCGGACGCGACCTGGGTAAAATACCAAATTATGATTAAATCGGGAACTACTGCTTCACCTATTGTAATTCCACCCACCATAATTCCACGTGCAGCAACACCACACGCAGTAATTCCAACTACAGCAATGGCTCCTAAAAAGGTTGATGGAA
>JACTVF010000271.1 GCA_019695435.1 Methanoregulaceae archaeon
TTCTCTACCCGTTTTTCTGCTTCTGGAAGGGGGATATCGAAGTACCGGGCATACGTTCGCAGGTTTCCCGCACACGTGAAATCCAGGTCGAGGTTGGTCTCCTGCGGGACGACGCCGATCCGTTGTTTGATTTCGGCGGGGTTCTTATCAGGATCCATGCCGAACACCAGGAGCGTTCCTGATGTGCGGGGCGAGACGCACTCGATCATCCGCATGGTGGTGGTTTTCCCGGCACCGTTTGGCCCAAGGAAGCCGAAGATCTCCCCTTTTTTCACACAAAACCGGATGTGGCTGACGGCAACCATATCGTTGTAGGTTTTGGTCAGGTCGTCGGCTTCTATGATACCGGGCATCGCCTCTCCTTCGTATCCATCAGTACATCGCGTATCCTAAAAAATTCTCGTGATTATACAAAAAGCGACGGTTACCCATGTGCATAGCAGACCACGTAAAAAAAGATCAGACCGGAGGTGCCTCCACTTCGCTTTTCACGAGCACGATGCCGGCAATAAGAACCGCAAGCAGCGCTACCGTGGCAAACATCTGGAGTGCATCTGTGGTTGCCACGTTGTAGACCAGGATGTGCCGCACTATGCCGGTAAGGCCGGCGATCAGGAGTGCCCGCACCTCGACGTGCTTGGTCCGGAAATAGACCGTGACCGTCTCAAAGAGCACGATAATGGTGATCGTGAGGAGCAGGGAGTAGATCACCTGCACAAGGCCGTTTGCAAAGTCGTGAGTGCCGATCATGGTGGCAATCTGCTGCGCCGCATCGCAGACCGAGAAGACGGCAATGATCGTGAGCAGTGCAGCGACGATTATGTACAGCACCATCGGGACGAGTGAGAAGAACCTGATGACGTATTCGAGACCGGGCTGGCCTACCGGTGTCTTTGCAGCGGGTGGATTTTCTGGCATGGTACACATTCCTTCACAGGTACCAGTAGGTAGACGATACTGGATTAAAAATTGTGGGCTGGTACTGGTGTCCGGGCGTTATGCCTTTTTCCGGATCCGGGCAAGGGCGCGGGATGCAGCCTCCCGGACGCATTCGAAGGGGTCGTTTTTTACGTTTAGGAGCGGTCCTACCGCCCGCTGGTCGCCGAGACTGCCCAGCACCTCCGCCGCCCCGGCCCGGATCCGGTCATCGCGGTCGCTCAGGCACCCGGTGAGCGGGATAACCGCCCGGTGGTCTTTCAGTCTGCCGAGCGCCGCAATCGCCCCGGCCCGGACCTTGGGGTCGGGATCGGCCAGTGCTGCGATGAGGCCCGGCACCGCACAGTCGTCGTCCACCCGCCCGAGTGCCTGCGTCGCCTCCCGGCGGACGGCCGGGTGCGCATCGGAGAGCGCCTGAACGAGGGGCGCCACCGCTGAAAGGCTGCCGGATTTGCCGAGCCGGGCGACGGCGTCACACCGTGTCTTAACCGTTGGTGAACCAAGAGCAAGAATCAGGGAGGCGATATCGGTCATGACAGGGCACGTTCCAGGTGGCGGGATCAGCGATCGCACTCAGCGCCGGATTCATATGCCGCGATCACTTTTTTTGCCATTTCCGGGGAGATCCGGTCGTGGATAAGTTTAACGAGCGCTTCCGCATCCTCTACCTCAACGCACCCAAGCCCCTCTTCCCCGGTCAGGATCTTCTCGGTGATGTAGGCGAGTTCTTCATCAGAAAGTTTGCTGATCCGCCCGGTAAAATCCTCGGCACTCTCGGCAAAATGGTTGGAGACTGGGGGCAGGATCGCATGAAACTGGTGTCCCGATCCCCCACAGGTGAGATCCCCGCATTCAGGTGCGAGTTTTTTTAAGATTTCAACATCCTTTTCAGTGAGTTCGCGTGCCATATGTGATCATCTTCCGTGAAAGTATTTCCCGGTATCTTCAGATTAGTCTTTTTACCCGTGGGCGGATCAGGCGGGATGTCGGTGCTATTGCTAAAAAAAGATTGAAGATCAGAAGTATTTGTTGATCCAGTTTTTTATCCCCGCAATAATACCATTGCCGCTGCCGGAGCCGGATGAAGATCGTTTCTGGGGGGATCGGCTTGGCTGGGGCTGAGGCCGACTTGCCTGAAGAGGGGGCGGGTGGGCAACCGTCCGCCGCTGGACGGGCTCTGACCGCTCCGGAACATCCCGTATTGTGCTGTGCGGTTCCTCTGCCTCTGGTTCAAAACCCCACGAGAACCCGACCTTGTAGGCATTCTCGTTCTGCCGGATCCAGTTTGCCGCTGCCATGTATCCCCGGTCTTCCGCCCGGCGTACTGTGTCCTGAGTATCCAGCGTGAAATGGATCTCGCGCTCAAGAGCGACCAGCTCTTCATACACATTGCTTGGAACCTTGATCTTCTCCCTGCTCATAGTACTTCACATAGGGATATGCTGGGATACGATATTTAATGCTTCCTCATAAAAAATCGCAGATACGCGTTAAATCCACAAACCGGGTTGAAAAAAGACCGTTAAATACCACAGAAATGATCCCCCGCACAAGGTTGATACATGTGCCCGTAAAATAGTAGATATCCTGTGCATCCCGGATAGAGGGGGATTCCTACGGGGGAGAACTCATGGCGACAGTCATTTTTGTGGATGATGATTTCCGGCGGATGCCCCGTGCGGATATGGCTAAACTCCAGAGGATTATTGCATCTGGCAAATTTGGCGTGCATAAGGTTTCGTACAAGGACAAGGAGATCAATGTGGAGATAAAAAAACAGGGCGACAAGATCCAGGTAAAGATCGTCCGGGTGATTTAAATCCCAGAAAAATGTCTGACTCATCACAACCCTTATTGCACCGAAAATGTTACGTATAAATTATTTATAGGCAGAACTGGAGGATGGGGCAGGATGCCGGGCAGGAAGGTGCAGTATTTTACTAAGAAGGAAGAGGAGTTTACCGATCTCCTGATCGGGATCGGGATCTCCAGGATCGTGGCAAAAGTACTGGTGTTCCTGGCAAACACTCCTGAGGCTACCTCCCGTGACATTGAGCGGGGCGCCGATCTCCGCCAGCCGGAAGTCAGCATTGCGATGCAGTATCTCCATGAGCAGGGCTGGGTTGAGAGCAGGCTGGTCAGGACAGAAGCGATCGGCAGGCCGCAGAACCTCATAAAGTTGTCCCGGCCGATTGCCGAGATAATTGACCACATACAAACCGAGAAAGAAGACGAGATCCGGAAAAAAATGGTCCTTGCACAGAAAATACGGGATTATGTTTCCTAGATGGGTGCGAAGGAATATTGGCAATCTTTTTGTATACCTGTGGTGCCACTATCCGGCCCCGGGTTACATGCCGGATTCGCGCTCCGCAGAATACAGCAGGGTTTTTACCAGAAAATAGGCGAGTACGGCAGCAATGAAGAGGAGAGCGATCGCAAGCAAGATCCGGTCCTGAGGCGGGATCACTAATGACAGGTATGCATGGTTGGCCAGCATCGAACATTCATCTGCCGTACGATTATCTGTGTGGGTTTCTTACTGTCTCTATCCTTAAAAAAGTGTTGATTGCAAAAGCCTTGTTCCCCTTCCTTCCTTCCTTTTATGCCATTTTCATGCCATTTGCCGGAACGCCGGGGTCTATTACGCAAGAATACATTATTTCCGGAAAAATCATACATACCGTTTAAGGAGTACTATACCCAAAATCCAGTATGCAAACGGGAAATTCTTAAAAACGGGAGCGTGGCAGCCATGAGTGCATTCATTATTTCCGCCGGTGTTTTTACCTTTGTTATCGTACCTCTCCTTATCTTTTGTGCGCGTATCTGCGACATGAGCTTGGACACGATCCGGGTCATCTTCATGTCGAAAGGGATCAAGTACCTCCCGTCATTTATCGGTTTTTTCGAGGTGATCATCTGGCTGGTGGCCATCGGCCAGGTCATGAACAACCTGACCAATGCCGTCTGTTACATCGCATACGGTGCCGGCTTTGCCACCGGGACGTTTGTCGGGATGGCAATTGAGGAGAAACTGTCGCTTGGCCTTACCAGTGTACGGATCATCACGAAGGAAGATCCCACGGCCCTGATGCAGTACCTGCGGGCGCATGACTACGGTGTCACGAACATCAATGGGGAAGGGGGGACCGGCC
>JACTVF010000272.1 GCA_019695435.1 Methanoregulaceae archaeon
CATGACGCTGGTTTTCGAATGTGACCACCTCGCGCGCCGCAGCCTGGCGCCCACCATCGAAGTCAGAGCGCATCTGGTCGATCAACCCCTCGCGGTACTGGCGAACCAACTCGGTATTCGCCGCCGCCCGAAGTTGTCGAATCTGCGCGAGGTACTGCTGCATGTCCGGGGTACGATCGGTGGCCGGAACCTTGCGGATGGCCTTCTCGACTTCAAAGAGGTCGCCTTTGTCTTTGATTCCCTCCAGGTTGATGCGTTCGGCCAGTTGAGTAAGCCCTTTGGCCTGAGAAGCGATAGAATCTCCCGCCGCCGTCTCGGTTGCTGGCGAGTTTCTGACCAACTCCCGCATGTCGGAGACGTGCTTTTCTCTTTCCTGCCGCACTACTTCCCCGGCAAACTGCTCGTCCATGACCCTCCGGGTGTCGTCCCGGTACTCCATGAGGGTACGAATCTGCTGTTTGTCGGCCAGCGCCGCTTCCATGTTGGCGAGGTCGATGTGCTGCCCATCTCCCATTCGCGCCCGAACATCTGGCGTCACGAACTTGTCGAGCGAATCCGGGTTGTCCCGCAGGAATCCGGCCAATGCAGCCGGTTTTTGCGCTTCCTCGATGGAATCAAAGGACTTGCCGAAGTGCTGTTCGCTGTACTCGTTGACTCCCTTGTAGAGTTCCGGGTTTTCCTTGAGCGTTCCGGGCACGTCGGCGCGCGCCAGCAGGAGTCTTGCAACGCCGGCTGAGGCATCGGCGCCGGGGGCCAAAGGCTCACCCGAACCCTGATTCCTGTCCAGATACCGCTCCACCATCGGGCCTGTACGGTCTGCTGCGGCAGCATGACGTTGGTAGGACTCATACGCAGGAGTGGCCTTGAACGCGTCCCATTGGGCAGGGAGCGTCCGCTCGAAGTGGGAGGCTACCAACCTCTGCTGGTCGAGCGGGAGGCTGCTGAAGGCCCTGCCGTGCTCTTTCTCGGCATACTCCTGAACGGGTTTCTCTGCCGCGAGAGCCTGTTGGCGCTCTACCGGCCCGTCTTGGATGCCACGACGGTCTGTGATCGAGATGCCTTCTGTCGGTTCTGGGGCGGTTCCGGGGGCGTGGACGGGTTCCTTCTCCCGCTCGGTCCCGGTAATGTACCCCCGTTCGCCGCGGCTGGTCGAACGCTTGTCGGTGACAGAGTAACCCCTCTGCTGCTCTTGGGGAACAATTTCGTCGGCCTTGCGGATTTTGTACTCGGCTTCGGCCTGAGCGTGGCGGTAGGCTTGGTCGGCAAGATGCCTGTGGACGGCCTCGTTCATCACGTCCTGCGCAGCGCGGGTACGGAGTTGCTGTTCTTGAATCTTCTGCGCTCTCCACTGCGCATCTTCCTTTGCCTCTTCTCCGACCGTCTTTCCACCAATTCCAGCGGACTTCTTGAGTTTCTCAAACTCCCGATCAACCCTCGCCTTGAACTCTGGGCTGGAGTTCTCGACGGCCTTCCATAGAGCCGCGACCTTACCTTCTTTTGGAAGCGACTGAAATTTCTCCCCGAACATCTGATCGGCTGCGCTGTCCAAACGCTCTGCCGGAGCCGCACCTCCACCGACCACATGGCTAATCGAAGCGTGCGCCATGAGAGCCGTCAAGAGTGCCTCCGCTCCGCTCTCGTAAGCCTGTCCAGTATCGCCACTACGCTTTGCTTTGACGGCCTCACCCGCCGCCTGAATTGTTCCAGCCGTCATCTGTGCACCAAAGAACCCGGAAGCCAGTTGGCTTATATCCTCTGGGGCAAAAGGCATTGCGGACAAAAGTTCAAGATTCTCCGGGCTGGTCAATCCCTCCAGTCCCTTGACTACGCCAGTGATGGAACGAGATGCTCTGGACTGACTCTTTGGGTCAAGTATCTTTGCAAGACCCTTACTAAGCGGGATTGTCGGAGACTGCGAAGCCTGCTGTAGTTCAAGTGCTTGTTTCGCGTTCGGGTCGCCTTTCCGTGCTTCCTCTGCAAGCATTTTCTGTTGCGTCTCTTGTGAGGTTGGCAGTCCGTATGACCCACCAACGAACACCTCAGACGGATTCTTCACAACATCCTTGACGGCGGATTTTACTTCACTCCATGATGGCAGGTTGGACTTGGCGTTCTCCCACCAACTCGGAGCCGCCGTAGGTTTTGCTGGCGGAACCGGAGCGGATACTGCCGGAGCCGCTCCGTCCTTCGAGATTCCAGCCTTCGCAAAGTTGTCGGTGTTGACGTTCTTCCAGTAGTCCGGGTACTTCGCAAGAACTTTTTGCGCGAGGTCTTTGTTGTCAATTTTCTGGTAGGCAGGGTACTGCTTCTTGACCTTTGCGGCCAGCGCGTCGGGCGTGTCGAATGTGACCTGCTCAGAAGGCATGACCTTAGAGTATCCCCATCGGGTCAGATGCGTGGGAACTTTCTGCTGGCTTTCCGCCAGAATCTTCCGCCGGGATCAATCCGAGGTCGCGCATCCGCTGGGAATGGGTCTTGCCGATTTCTCCGTTCTCTTCCTGAAGGCGGTTGTAGAACTTCTTCTTCGCCCCGGCAATCTGGTCTGGGGTCAGATGCAAATTCGGGTCGCTGAGGGCATCGACGGACTTGTTGAAGTCGTCCACCGCCTTCTGGTAGGCCGCATTGGTTTCTTTGTCCAGTTGGTCGATCTTTGCGCGAGGTGGCCCCTTGTGACCGATCACAACGTCCGAGTGGGTCGATGCGGTATCGACGGTCTTTGGCGTGACCCCCTTGTGATCTGGGTGGTTTGGGTGGTCGGGATTTTCCGTGTGCTCTGGTGGAAGCGATGCCGATGGCAGCACGGGGGCCGTTGACCGCTGAACCGGAACCAGGTGAACCTCCTGTGTCTCAGGATCGGTGTAGGTGATAAACCCATTCGAGACATGCTGAAGCATCGACGACGGCGGGATAATTTCTGGGTTCTCGCTGCCCGGCACGACCTGATTTGTCGAAGGATCGAGCATGACCGCTAGTGGCTTTTTGTTGGGTCCCATAATAAATGCGCGAATCGGCTTATTACCGGCACTAGCAACCGAGATGGGCCTGCGTGTGTCGGGAACCTCGTTGCCTTCCGCGTCTTTCTTAAACTCGTACCACTTTTTGTCGTCGCCCTGAGTCGAGTACCACGGACCACCGCTGGCCGGAATCTTGGTCGGATTCACCGCCTCGCGGATCTGCGTAATCTGACTCTTGAGTTCGGCAATATGCTGCTTCTCGTCGTCGGTCGGATTCGGCTTCGTAATCAGTCCAGAAAGTTCGTTCACCTTGTCGTAGAGTTGGCGATTGATGGATGCCTGGGAGCCTTGTGCCGCCCCCGTATCCGCCTGTGTCTTCCGCTGCTGCTGCGCCTGTGGGCTCTGTGCCCACGCCACCAAACTCTGAATCTGCCCGAACAATGGTGGACCAGCCTTCTGCGATAGATCGTAGTAGGCTTGCGCTTTCTCTTGTTGCGTTGATTTCGGATTGGTCAGCACCGCTACCGGCGGCAGTTGCTGATCCTGTTTCTTACCCTTCTTCTTCCCGCCACTCTGTTCAAGCAGCGTACCGCGGAAGTCCTGCAACGCGCCCCATGAACCGTCTACCGCAGACTTCAGCTTCTGGTATTCAGGATCGTTTGGGTCGAGCTTGCCGTCCTGCGCAACCTTCTGGCGTGCGTACTCATACGCCCGTTGAGCGTCGGCGTTGTACGATGCCGTGAGGTCGTCCGACTTTTTCTTCAGGGTAAGCGCCTTGTGCTTCTGCCCCTGAGCCATGCCGTTCACGAATCCGCGCAGAACATTGTCGAAGAGTCCGGCAATCTGACCACCGCGCGTGGCGGCCCCCATGTTCGTCATGTTGATTCCGGGCTGGCCTTGGAACGGAGACTCCCTTGGTTCTGGCGTAGGAGGGGCGGCAACCGGAGTGTATGGTTGTGCGCTTGTCGGATCGTACGGTTGTGGTGCCGCTGCTGACATTAATACCCTCCGATGCTACGACGAAGCAAGATAGGCCGGATCGCTCATGTCCGCAAATGACATGGGCTGAGAGCCTCCGCCACCAGCCCCCCCACCTTTACCGGGCGTATGCATTGCTCCCATTCCCAA
>JACTVF010000273.1 GCA_019695435.1 Methanoregulaceae archaeon
GTCCCCCTCGGGGGACTGGTGGCGCAAGAGGGGGGCAACAAGGACACCCGAAAACGCTTTTCTACAGACTAAAAATATACATTTTTCACCATATTGGGGGCTGATTGTTGATAATCACCTAATTTTTTTGCTTTTTTCACCGGTGGCCTGCCGCCATCCAGTACATAAAATAGTGGTGCGGGAATAGTATCGTGCATATACTCCGCGGAGTTGAATGTCATGGCAAACGACAAACTGTATACTCTTCCCAAGCTGCCGTATGATTATGCGGCGCTCGAACCGTACATCTCAAAGGAGCAGCTGACCCTGCACCACACGAAACACCACCAGGCGTATGTGACCGGTGCGAACGCGATCTTCGAGAAACTGGACAAGGCCAGGAAAGACAAAGCCGACCTTGACATCAAGGCGACGCTTAAGGAACTCTCCTTCCATGTCGGAGGCTACCGGCTCCACAACACGTTCTGGGAGAACCTCGCGCCGGCGGGAAAAGGCGGGGGCGGGGCCCCGAAAGGCGAACTCGCGAAAGCGATCGATGCGGAGTTCGGATCGTTTGAGCGATTCAAAAAAGAGTTCACGCAGGCAGCTTCGAGTGTCGAGGGCTCCGGCTGGGCGGTCCTTTCAGCGAGCACAACGACGCACCATCTCCTCATCAACCAGATCGAGAAACACAACGTGAATGTCTACCCGGGATTCCGGATCCTGCTCGTGCTCGATGTCTGGGAGCATGCGTACTACGTGGACTACAAGAACGACCGGGCAAAGTATATCGAGGCGTTCTGGAACCTCGTGAACTGGGATGCGGTAAACAATCAGTTCATTACGCACCTGAAAAAATAACAGGCCCCACTCCTCTCTTTTATGTGGGTCTGACCGTTTCTATCGATAAAAAAAGAAAAAAAATAGTCTTATGGGCTTACTTATGCGACCAGCTGTTTTGCCCGGAACCGGTTCCTGACCTTTTCGGAGAAATATTTCCCGACTGCGCTTGAACTCATGAGATCCGCGTAGACTTTTGAAGGGACACCCGAGTACTGGTATACAAGTCCTGAGTGAAATTCAATCTCCAGGTTTTTCATAGCGTCATCATATCCCACGGAGCGAAGAATACAGGACTTAACGGATTGTCTTTCCAAAAGTATCACCATTATCATATACGTGCGCTGGAGGGTTAATGGTTTTTATAAAATAAATAAAATCCAAATGTCGGGATCCTGCGGTCTTTTCTGGGGGTGACTGCTCGTTTGTGATCTGATAATGGGCCCTGATTCAAGTTGAATAACAATATCCTCGAACGGTTGAACGGAACGTTCAGAGAACGCACCAAGGTAGTACAGTGTTTTGACAGCGGAATCGGCGCGGCTGAATTTGCGGCGGGAATGCAGACGTATTACAACTATATCCGACCTCATCAGAGAATTAACGGAATGACACCGGCACAAATGGCAAATGTTCCACTGGATTTAACCGGTAACTGGTGGATGACGATGATCGGGTTGGCAGCAACAAAATAATTTTTTTAAACCAAAGGAAAATATTCATTTGCCTGAATTGCAATTCATTTCTTAAATGGATGAAATCGAAGCTATTTTGATTGGTGCATTTATAGGTGCAATAGCTGGATCTGTCCTAACAGGGATTTTTAGCTGGTGGCTATCGAAAGAAGAGAAAAGACAAGAACAAAAAAACATTGCTCGCGCATTATATCTCGAAATAGACGGAATTTATGAGCACATTCATCCATTAGCAACCTTATGGAATAACAAATATAAGACCAGATCGGACATTGTTGAACCAGTCTCTCTTCCCCAAAAATTGTATTACTACGATGGTGCATATTTTGTCTATCAAAAAGAAGTTGCATCCTTCAATAAGGATTTGTCATTCGATTTAAGTCAATATTACACTTCTATTAAAATTGTTGAGTCTGAGAGATCGCTTATCAGCAATCTCTTTGAGAAACGGACAGATCCAACTATTTTCCAACTCCTAACTGGATCAACCCAATATATGGTAAAAGAGTTGCTTAAAGCAGATAATATCACTCTAAAATTAAAAGAAGAGCTTCAAAAAGAGATGGATAAATAAAATATTATTTGATCCATTGAAGCAATAAGATCAAGAACCCCTTCCCACAAGTCTCGCCACGCACCAGCACTGGTGCATTTATCAAAAGTCACTAAGACGCACCAGAACCCCCATTCCCATTATTTAAATCCTGATAACACTAACATTAAGTGAACATGGAAGATCTCGCAGAGGTCGCCCGGCTCCTTGATATCCTCGGGAACCGGAACCGGAGGCGTATTATCGGACTGCTGCGGCAGAAACCGTGCTTTGTCACCGAGATATCGGAAACGCTGATGATCTCGCCCAAAGCAGTCATTGAGCATCTCCATCTCATGGAGCGAGAGGAGATCCTGTCCTGCCAGACGGATGACCGCCGGCGTAAGTATTATTACCTCGCCAATGACATCCTCGTGGACGTCAGCCTGAGAAGCCTGCAGAGCGCCATGACCGGGCATGAAGATGTGACAGTTAACTCGGCTGCCGGGCGGACCAGAGAGGCCGTCGTCATGCTCGCAAAGATGGTACAGGCTCACGACCAGCTGGTCGTACATCTCGAACAGCTCAACCACGATATTGATACGAAACTTGCCGATCTTGCCCGTAACCATAATGATTTATTCAGGAGCGAGCGAGAACTATCTGTAGCAATTGCCCTCTCGCACGAACCCCTGACCCCTGCCGAACTCGCGGAGGCCACCGAGTGCCCCGAGGAGGAACTCGGGTCTATCCTTGCACAGTTCGAGAAGAGGGGGATTGTGTCCAGAACAAAGAACCGGATCACACTCAGAGGAGTCCATGCAGACTAATCCCAACAACCCCTACGATGAAGTGTTCGGCAACCTCTCCAAAATAGTCGAAGAGATCGTGCGGAACATGCCCGAGGCCGAGCACGCCCGCATCATCGGGTACACCATCGTGACCCGGCATGCATCCGGCGAACCCGGGATCTTCCCCGGCGGTACAAACAGCGCCGACGACGACATCCCGTACGAGGTTCAGGAGACTGAAACCCAGATCTTCATTACCGCGGCGATCCCGCCCGAGGCCGAGCATGCTCCCTATGCGGATATTCAACAAGACGAAGTCCGGATCTGTATCGACAACCACTCCACGACCATCAAGCTTGATAAGCCCATAGATATCATCCACAGCACGTACCGGGTGCACCGCGGTGTTATGGACATCACGCTCCGGAAGATCCCGGATTACCGGTAATATCCCGGTCTTTTTTTTCGCGTGCGTTTCTAAAAATAAATCGTTTAAGAGTCGATGAGTGGATTGTTCATCCCCTCCATTATTTGCGATGAACGCCGCCGCCCCCGACGGGGCACCCCCGCGGCCGATCAGTAACCAGGAATGGAGAAAAATACTTCCTTGCCCCACTGTGCCTCGGAGAGGCCCTGAGGCGGGGAGCCCTCTTGAAAAAATTTTCAATTGATGATTTCCATGATTCCCGTGCTGACCTGATCTATTCAGGTTACGTACCTGGATTTTTGTCGCACGGTGCGCATGGTGATGTGTTCGGGCAAGAAAACCGGATAAAAAAAAGATTTATACCTTTGCCGGGATATCCGTCGGCGCCCACTCACTGATCGTCTTCTTGTCTGGCCGGTACTCATGGAACTGCCGGAGCGAGACCGTGAGATCACGGGTGAACGCGAAGTACCCGATCTGCGTGTTCCGGCAGAGGTTCATTGCCATATCCATGAGCCCCCGGGGGTCGGGCCGTGCCTCGCCGAGCCATATGTGGAAGATGTTCCCGCCATCCACAATCGGGAAGAAGACATGCTCGATCTCCATGCGTTTTGTAAGCGGGACATCCGCACCCGGTGCGACATGCGTACCGTTCGTGTAGTAGATCGGGAGATCCCGGGTCTTCCAGAGATTTTCAAGCGCGTAGTCGAGGTCGCCCTTGATCACCTTGAGCGCAAAGTCATGGTACCGCTTGTCGATGAGATCCGCGACCGCAAAGCGCTGGCCGGTCGTCTCGGCCGGGGTGCGG